>NZ_JAUBVJ010000004.1:0-94872 GCF_036702785.1 Microcoleus sp. AR_TQ3_B6
CAATAATAATTAAAATTGTAAGTTATTTAATTCGCGATCCTTCGGTGAGCTTGGTTTAACAATAAAAACGCGCTAAGTTAGTAACCTCGTTGCTTACTGAGTCCAGCGGTGCTGGCGCCGCACTCTACAAACTCAACCGGTGCGCCCAATAGCACCCCACAAACTACGAGCTTTCAAGCGTTTGAGGGACTTTTAGCCTAACCTTTGAGCCACTCATGAGCGGGCTGGGTGCTTATGGCCAGCCCGCTCATGAGTGCAATCAACGTGTTTACGTCTTTGTAGCCGTTGGGTATTGGCAATAGATATTATTTATTGCCAGTAGTCTATCTTATGAAGAAGATTTATCGATCGCCCGCTATGACATTTCAAGCGTTTGGGGAACTTCTTCACCACTCATGAGCGGGCTGGGTGTTTATGGCGCACCTTACCCGAGATGGCGGCTCAAAGGATTTGTTGGCCTTAGTCCTATATATCTATTGTTCATATTTTATAGTTGGTCGATCGTCCTTGACGCTACCCATACCTGCCGCTGCGCCGATGCCTCAGCAGCTACACCCCTTACTTTTCCGTTGTTAACTGCCCCAGATTTACGTCAAGTGTAACGAAATATTACAAGATGACGCTAAAGCAGCATAGAGGCTTGACAGCAAAGAATGAAGCGGCTAATCTGATATACATACCCGGGTAAGTCAATTCACTGTCATATGCAAGAAAAGCAAAAAGTTACATTGTATCTTCCACCAGAACTGCATCGTCAGCTCAAAATCCGAGCCGCAGTCGAAACAGAACCGATGTCATCAATTGCAGAAAGGGCAATTGTCTTCTACCTAGGAAATCCCGAACTGGTTGATGAAGTAGAAGCCTCCTACGGACAAACCCATCGGGTATACAACTGTCCAGAATGCACGGGTTCAGTAGTAATGCGAGATGGAGAACTGGCATCCATAACAAGTCAGCCAAGCGTATTGGCTGAGCAGGATCTTCCAGTAAAGCAGGTGTCGGGCGTCAGCGCCAGCACAGCCAAACCGGGAGAGGAAGAATTGGTTCCCTGCTAAGAATGCCTTGCTTCCCCAAAAAGCTAGAACTGAAATTTTCACTGAAATTTTCACTAAGAGGGCGAAGGGCAGCATTGAGATTCAGCAAAGATAGCACCGTCTCTAGTGGGTCGAGGACTATGCAAGAAGAGATCAGTATTCTAATCCAAGCTCAATATCCTCTGATCTACCTCGTGACATCCGAGGAAGAGCGGTGTGAGCAAGCAATATCGACAATAGCTCAAGCCAAACCACAGCGACGAGTATTTATCTGGACTGTAACTCACGGCATTGTGGAGTACGGTCAACCCCGCACCACCACCCAGCACAACACCGTCTCGCCAGAGGCAGCAATTGAATGGGTGATCAGGCAGCGAGAACCCAACAGTAACGCTAGCATCTACATTTTCAAAGATCTGCATCCTTTTATAGATTCTCCTCCGGTAACGAGGTGGTTGCGCGATGCGATCGCCAACTTCAAAGGAACCCAAAAGACAATTATACTGATGTCTCCTTTGCAGCAAATACCGATCGAGCTAGAAAAGGAAGTAGTGGTATTAGACTTCGCGCTCCCAGACATGAAGGAACTCAACCAAGTATTGTCTGGTCAGTTGGAGCAAACGAAATCGCGACGAATTACCACAGAAGCGCGAGAAAAGCTTTTAAAAGCAGCCTTGGGATTGACCAAGGACGAAGCTGAAAAAGTTTATCGCAAAGCCCAAGTTTCTACGGGGCGCCTAACAGAAGAAGAAGTAGACATCGTTCTGTCGGAGAAAAAGCAATTAATTCGACGCAACGGCATTCTAGAGTTCATCGAAGAAGACGAAACGCTGGATGCAGTCGGGGGTTTAGAAGAACTCAAAAGGTGGCTCAGGCAGCGTTCCAACGCCTTTACAGAAAGGGCGAGAGAATACGGTCTGCCCCAACCAAAAGGGATGTTAATTCTCGGCGTACCCGGATGCGGAAAATCGCTGATTGCCAAGACCACCTCCCGCCTCTGGGGACTGCCCCTGCTGAGGCTAGATATGGGTAGAGTCTACGACGGATCGATGGTGGGTCGATCGGAAGCCAACCTCCGCAACGCCCTCAAAACAGCAGAATCAATCTCTCCAGCCATCCTCTTCATCGACGAACTAGACAAAGCCTTTGCAGGAGGCACTGGTTCTGCCGACTCAGACGGAGGCACCTCCAGCCGGATTTTCGGTTCCTTCCTCACTTGGATGCAAGAAAAGACTTCCCCAGTCTTCGTAATGGCAACAGCCAACCGAATCGAGCGGTTGCCGGGAGAATTCTTGAGGAAAGGCCGGTTCGACGAACTCTTCTTTGTTGACCTGCCTACCAAAGAAGAACGCCAAGATATATTTAAGATTCACCTCTCAAAGCGGCGTCGGGAAATTACTCGCTTCGATTTAGAGCAACTTTCCAACGTTTCCGACGGCTTTTCAGGTGCAGAGATTGAGCAAGCGCTAGTAGCAGCCATGTACGAAGCCTTCGCTCAAGATCGAGAGTTTACGCAGCTCGACATCATCGCGGCCATTAAATCCACAATGCCACTGTCTAAAACAATGACCGAACAGGTCACCGCCCTGCGAGATTGGGCTAGACAGCGTGCACGGCCCGCTGCGTCTTCCGTCGCTGAATACCAGCGAATGGAATTCTAAAAGCTTTCTCCTGGTCCAAACAGGAGCAAAGGCTAGCAACAGCTAGCAGTTCGATTGAAGAGCCGCCCAGCGGCACCGTTAAATCCAGACCGTTGTTGTTTCTCTCTCAGTTTTATTAGGAGGAAATCCAATGTCTCACTTTAGCACTCTGCGTACCAAAATCACCGATGCCGAAATCCTGAAAGCATCGCTGCGCGACTTGGGCATTTCAGTCAAGTCAGAAGCTGATGTTCGTGGCTATAATGGTCAGCGCGTTCGCTCCGACATCGTGGCGATTCTGGAAGGCGAATATGACCTGGGTTGGTCTCGCAATAGCGATGGTTCCTTTGACCTGATTGCCGACCTCTGGGGCGTCGCCAAAAAGCACAATCAAACTGAGTTAATCAACTCCATCAACCAGAAGTACGCAGTTAACAAGACCTTGGCAGCAGTCAAGCAGCGCGGTTTGCAAAACGCCAACGTCAAGCTGGTAGTGCAAAATTAATCGCTTTGCGCGTTCCCAAGCTGGCGGGTTAACCAAACGGGTTAACCCGTTTTTAGCTAGCTAGGATGTAGAGTGGGGTTTTTGGGCCGCCACATACTTTTTTAGCACCCCCAAGCAGCAGCTCTCCACATGAAAGCTGCTGCTTTAATGGTTGGCTACCTAAGGCTTCGGGCAAGTGTCGATCGATTGTTGATAAATTTCAACTATTCGATCGACTTTCCGTTCCCAGTCAAAATGCTCCCGAACGCGCTCCCCTCCAGCGCTACCCATACTCTGCGGCAATTCAGGCGGCTGGGCAAGCTTCAGCATCCCATCTGTCAGTCCATTGACAAAGCCTTCTTTAGAAGCTGGTTTTACTAAAATACCGCCACGGGAATTCAGATAATCCCCTGAACCGCCCCAGTTGGTTGCTATGACGGGCAGCGCCACGGCCATTGCCTTCAGCACCACTGCCCCTCCACCCTCCCGCAAACTCCGCAGCACCAGTGCATCAGCTTGTTGCAGTTTGATAGCGCACTGCTGCTGAGACAGCCAGCCACTAAATACAACGCTGCTGTCGATGCCTAAACAAGCTGTTTGAGCTTCGAGTTCCCCTCGGAGGTCGCCATCGCCGATGATTTCCAAGACAGCATCAGTTTGAGCGACGACGGCGGCGAAAGCTTCCAGCACAAAGTCTACAGCTTTCAAGTCGAGAAGCCGCCCCAAAAAAAATAAAATGAACCTGCCTGGTCCCTGCTTTGGATAAGCTAGAGTCCGATCGCCACACCGAGAAATCCACGCCGTTTTCCACAAGTTCAATAATTTTACCCGGCACTTGGGCCGTGCGTGCCTGCTGCGTGCGATCGTTTGCCACTAACACCGTCTCGGCTTTTATTTGACCGGGCAAAAGACCATTGAAGAAATCGACGCACTGGTGAGCGATCGCGATTAAAATATCAATGGTGGGATTTTGGCGCGATCGAAAAGCCAGAGGAAATTTAACCGCCGTGTTCAGCGGTCCGATAACTACCGACACCCCCAATCCGAACATCAACCAAGGAACTGTTGCCGAGACTGGTGTCGGTTCGTGTACCACATCAATCTGCTGTTCGCTCACCAGCCGCCCGACAATACGACGCTGTAGCACTTGGGTGTACAGGTGACTGAGCAGCCCAAAAGTAAATTCATTAACTCTTGCAGGGATAAATCGCCCGCAATTTTTAAGCAGCCGGTGCAGCCAAGTGTCGGAAAGTGCATTCGATCGCCCGAGCGCCGGCAACAAAGCTTTTAGTTCAGCCTGTGTGCGTGCGTGAATTACTAACAAGGTTTCTATTTGGCGCGATCGAAGTATGCTGAAGTAGTTCAGCGGCAGCAAGGCCTCGCCACCGAATTTAGTTGAGGCATTCTGAGCAACAATTACAATTCGCATAACTTGTTTTGGATCCAACTGGATTTACAGCAATTTGAGATCAAACCCGCCACAAAGAGGGTAAATTTTAAAGATTTAAAAAAAGGACATTATTTAGAGATGGCAGCATATTCTATTGACTTACGACAGAAGATACTAAGTGCGTGGCAAAACTTTGAAGGCACACCAAGAGAGTTAGCAAAACGATTTAAAGTCAGTTGATCTTTCCTACGTAACTTTTTGCGTCGGTATCGAGAGACGGTCCAGATAGTTGCCAGGACTCTCTTGAGGGGGTCGCCGCTCGAAGCTTAAAGGTAAAGACGAAGAATTGTTAAAGATAATGGTGACAGATCACTCGTGATATATATTTGCGAGAGATTCACTCTTGAAATAAAAGAGCAGGCATAGAAGTAAGTATATCAAGTTTGTCTCGCACTCTTAACCCCTTAAAATTAAGGCGTAAAAAAAACTTTATTTAGAGTGAGCAAGCTACAGAAAGAGTACAAAATTTGTGCTATGAATTTAGGCGTTGGCTAGATACTATAGACATCAAAAACCTCGTATTCATTGATGAAAAAGGTGTAAATCTGGCTATGACACCAAACTATGGTAGGTGCTGTTCGGTGGAGCCATAGTCTATTATAACCGCCCAGGGAATAAAGGCAAAAACATCACTTTAATTGGAGCTATGAGTGAGGTCGGCGTAATTGCCACTATGACTTTTGTAGGGAGGGTGAACACAGCTAATTTTTTAGTATCTTTCGATAAAATATTACTACCTTAGTTGTGGATTGGAACACTTGTAGTCATGGATGATTTACCTGTACATTATGCTGAAACTACAAAAGCTTTAATTGAATCTGTTGGCTAATAGAGGAAAAATTTTACCGACCTACTCGCCTGATTTATGGCCCATCGAGTTATGTTGGTCAAAGTTAAAATAAATTCTTCGTTCTGCTAAAACTCGTACCTGGGATGCTCTTGATGAAGGTATTACTATGGCTGTTAATTTTATTACTGATGAAAATGCTCTCAATAGGTTGAATCATTGTGGTTTGTTTTTTGAGCCTATTTAGAGAGCTACTTATTGTGGCGGGTTTGCTCGCAAAGTGCTGTAAGTCGAGTTCAAGTTTATCGGCTCCGATCGACCGGGATAACTTTAGGCTACCGTCTGTTGAGCCAGAATCAACATAGACGACCCAGGCAACTTGTCCGATCGCCTCCATTAAGCACTGGCGAAGCCGTGAGCCTTCATTGCGTCCCATCGCCACTAATCCAAATTGTTTCAAGTCTTACCTCTTAAATTCCACTCGCGAGCTGTTATTTTAATATTTTAGCGGCACTCAAGGTAAGTTCGCAATATCTTTATATTGTAACTTCTATGGAGCTGCGGTTTTCGGTGTTAAACTGTCTCTAGCTTATTTTGTATTAAGCCACACCCATCATTTTGATTCGATCTTGGTCAAAAAGGGTTAATTTAAGTTCTTTGTTCACAATTTACTGTAGCGATGAGGCAGCCAGCCATATATTTTTTTCACTCTGCCAACAGTGGGATTACCCTGACTTTCAAGTCCGCATGGTTCCAATTGCGCTCCATCATGTCGCAGACCGAATCTTGTGGAAGCTGTACCCAGATACCTCAAATGGCTGTATTACCGCAGCACTGACTGGCCTAGAGATATTACAGAAAAGCTTTTCCTCAGAGATCTCAAGGATTTTGATGCAATTTATTTGTGACCTAACACTTCCATCGAAACCTTTAGGAAAGTGAAGCAGCAGAGCAAACCGATTTTTTGGGGAGCGCATCAACTGCTATACAAAGCAGGCAAAATTTATTATTGATGATGCTTCTAGCCGCTTGGGAATCGCTCCCCAACACAAAATTACTGCTGATATGATTCAGCAAGAGGAGGAAGAAATTAGTTTGGCTGATTTCATTTTTTGTCCGAGTCCCGAGGTAAAAAAATCTTTTAGGGGAGCGGGAGTTCCCGAACATAAACTGCTCCTTACCAGTGACAGGTGGTCCAATACGGTTCAGTTAAGAGCAACTTGACTTCTAAAAGATGCCTGTATTTCCCATAAAATCGTGAGGTTAAATTCGTCGGACAGCGTTAACTGAACCGTATTGACAGGTGGTCTACCAAGCCCTTGCCGCATTTTTTGAGCGACAAGCCACTATCAGACACGATTACTGTTTTTTTTGTGGGCAGCGTTTGCGTCAGAAAAGGAGCTCATTTGCTGTTGCGGGCTTGAGAAAAAGCGGGAATTAAAGGCAGACTAATGCTTTGCGGAAGTATGGAGCCAGCAATTGCTGAAAGTTGCAGCAGAATTTTAGCACGATCAGATGTAATTCATAGGGATTACACCAGCGATATTGCCTTTGCTTATCGCGAAGGTGACTTTTTTGCCTTTCCCAGTCTCGAACAAGGCGGTCCGATGGTTACTTATGAAGCTATGGCTCACGGTTTGCCAGTTCTAACCTCCCCTATGGGAGCGGGCCGCATTGCCCGAGATGGCAAAGATGGCATAATTGTTTCGCCCTATGATGAAGAAGCGCTAGTGACGGGCTTGCAACAACTAGCTGGTTGTGCCGAGTTGCGGCTTCGGATGAGTGACTCTGCCCGCGAGCGGGCACAGGAATTTACGTGGGAAAAAGTTGCGCGGCGGCGTGCTGAGTTGGTACTCGAAAGATTGAAACCACCGTGAAAAGTGAGGGAAAAAATTTGAGGTTTTGGAGGCTCCTACGACTGAAAGCCGCGGGCTTTTGTTGAATTTTCAATGCAAAATCAAGGCCTTATTTGTTAAAATTTGGTTGTGCCAAAGCCGATCGCACCGCAGTTGGAGTTGATGTGTTGCGGTAGAAATCCTACACTCGCAACTGTACTATAGCGGTTCTCGGAAAGATGAGGTATTCACCAATTAATTAACAATTCCCCAATCGCCCAATCTAAAATCTAAAATCTAAAATCTAAAATCTAAACTTGTACCTCATCTATCTGAGAAAGGCTATAGCTGGGGTTCCATTTCGGGGTCGAAGCTGCCGTCGCGACTGTTAATTAAATCGCCCTTGGGTAGAGTTTGAGTTTGGGCTGGCAATTTTTTCACTCTCGTCGAAGACCCCGGCGTGAGGCGAGGCGGGGACGCCGCCAACAAACCGCCCTCGGCGACATCTTTGGTGACGAGGGCATCGGCGACGGCGATCGCCACTAATCCAATTTGTTTCAAGTTTTACCTGTTGAATTGGACTACTGAGCAGTTCCTTTTATACTTTAATAAAATTCGAGCTAATTTCATAATTTTTCTGCGATTGCGAGAATTATTTTTTCAGAGTTCCTGGGTTTTTTTGGCGATTATTTTTGCCGGTATTCCTACTGCGGTTGCACCTGGTGGCACGTCACAAATCACCACAGCATTGGCACCAATCAAAGCATGATCGCCGATCGTTACGGAGCGAATAATTTTCGCTCCTGCACCAATATCGACGTGACCGCCGATTTTGACATCAGCAACAATTGTCACCTGTTGAAGAATCAGACAGTTAGGGCCAATGGAAGCACTTGGATGAATGACAATGCCATTAGGATGAGGCAGCAGCAGTCCTCCTTGTATTTGGCAGTTTAAAGGGATGTCTGTTGCAGTTACAACGCTCCAGAATCGATACTGAATGATGTTCCAACTGCATAAAAAATAGCCTAAAATCCCACCCTGCTGCTGCCACTTTTGATAGTTGCGGATACATTTGAGCAGTTGGCGACTAGGCTCCCACCACTTGTCAGCTTGTTCGCGGCTCCAGTCTGCTTCTGTAGCAGAAATCATTGGCTTAGTGATTGACTCAACCATTATTTGTGCAATTTTTTAATTATGTAGACAATTGTGTCTATTTGTGCAGTTTACCTTAAAATGACTCTCTAACCTCTGTATGGAGATTGCTTGAATCTCCACAAAGTTAACTTGGTTGAGATAACAGAGAAAGTTTACCCTAAGATCTCTGTTTGTTTTAATTGAATTTTCAATCTAAGATTCTAGCGTTAATTGTTAAAAGTTGGTAGTGGCAAAGCCCCCGATCGCGCCACAGTTGAAGTTGGTGTATTGCCGTAGAAGTGCGACACTCGCAACTCTACGAGCTCGGGTTCGATGGCGTGGTCGAAGCCGCCCTCGCGACTGTTAATTAAATCGGCCCAGGGCAGGCTTTGAGTTTGGGCTTGCAATTTTTTCACTAAGTCTTCGACGCGGCCGATCCGTCTGGCGGGGACGGCGGCAACTATATCGCCCTCGGCGACATCTTTGGTGACGACTGCACCGGCGCCGACGAGCGCTTTTGAGCTGATGGTGACATTAGGGAGGAGGATCGCCCCGTAGCGGATAAATACGTTGTCGCGGATGTCTATCTTGCCTACGGCCTCTAGTTTAATGTTCTCAGCTTGGTTAAGCACGGCGATCGAGCCGTCGTGGCAGATCGGGTTACAGGAGGAGAAGTGGACGTTGTTGCCGATGCGGACCTAGGGTATCTGTAAACACGGTGCACTGCAGGATGCTGCAATTAGAGCCGATCGCGTACAAGTTGCCGTGGCGGCCGAGAAATTCGGTGTATTCTTCGGAACTGGGGTTCCAGAATTTGATGTAGAGGCCGGGGAACTTGCCGCATGGCATCGCCAGGTGGCGGAGGATTTTCTCAACGGTTGATTTAAGCATTTTCGTGGTTATTAGTAAATGCAAGAATCTTGGCGGGTATGCCCACTGCTGTTTTGCCTGCTGGAACATCTGATAAAACTACAGCATTGGCGCCGATATTTACATCGTCTCCCAAGTTGACTTTGCCGAGGATTTTTGCGCCGGCGCCGACGTTGACCCGATCGCCCAATTGAGGCGATTCTAGCGGTTTGTCCAAATAGCGGTTTCCCAAGGTTACACCTTGGCGGATAATGCAGTCGTCGCCGATCGTACAATATCCGTGGATGATAATAGCGCTCTGATGTTCAATCACCACCCGGCGGCCGAGCTTCACAGTGTACGGCAAGTCTATCCCGTAAGTATTGCGGATTTTGCGGTAGAGCGATCGATAAAGAATGCTCAAAGGAGCCCGCAGTAGCTTGGGTTCAACTTTCATTCTCCAGGCACCGAAGCGTTGAACTGCTACGGCACGAAATCCCGGTTTTGTCCAATCCCGACCATGAGCAATCCAGTCTTCTTTAATTTGCTGCCACAGTCCCAGGGCGGGGGTTTCTACTTGATTTTCACTGGTGATTAAGTTTTGCTCAGTTACCATAAGCTCTAATTCACACTATTTGTTGTTTACTCTATTGCTCGATGCCCACTATATTAATTGGTCGAGCGGGTTTTTGAGGAAGGATTTACCCAGTTTTATCGATCGAGAATACTAATTTCTAGGTTGCCGAGCGAAAATATTTTGCTTGCCTAGGTTAACCTGGTTTATTTGGCTTTGACGGATTTACCAACTCCCTTTAAAAGTTTTTGGATTTTTCTATCTTACCGCCCTTAAAAAATACACTGTTCAATATAAAATCCCTGAGGAATTTTGGTGGATCGCCATCGGGTTTGCCTTGAAGTACGCGGCGCACCCTCCAGGCTGCAAAACCCGAAGCCCAGGATACATCAGTTAATGCTGCGTAAACCAAGCCGTAGTTTTTGACAAAGTACCTACGCCGGGAATCAAACCAATAGGTCGGCAGTCGCTTGGCGGGCTTTTTGGTGTCAGTGACGCCTGAGCTTTGACCGACTAGGTGGACAACGCGACTTTCAGGTACATACCAGCAACTCCAGCCAGCTTTGTAAGCTTGCAGGCAAAAGTCCATTTCTTCGCAGTACATGAAATAAGCTTCATCCATCAAGCCAATCTTTTCAAATACTTCGCGACGAACGATCATGCTGGCTCCCGCTACCCAATCAGTCTGGCAGATTTCTTGGGAAATAGGAGGCGCTACGGTCCAGTTTTTCAATAACTTCGACACAGGGCTAAAACGCCAGCCGAAATCTAACTCGCTGGCTAGGGTGTGAAACCGAAACGCTGACTCCTGGGGAGTACCGTCGGGATCTTCCAAGCGGCTGCCGGCGATGCCGGCGTCGGGATGAGTGTCCATGAAATCGACGAGGGCTTTGAGGGCGCCGGGGCGAACTATGGTGTCTGGGTTGAGCAGCAGGAAGTAAGGGGGGGGATTGGTGGATTGCAAGACGGGACGGATGAGGGCGTTGTTGCCGAAGGCAAATCCGCCGTTGCGGTCTAGGGGAACGAAGGACGCCCATTCACTCCAGCCTTCTTTTGCGATCGCGGCTGGTATTTGTTCGGCGGAACCGTCGCCTGAAGCATTGTCGGCAACTGCAACCCGCATACCCGGCAGGGATTGCACTTCGCTAACTAGAGAGCGCAAGCAGTCAATTGTCAAACTAGAGGTTCGGTAGTTAACAATGACAACCAGGAGTGGATACGGGTGATTGGGTTCGCTGGAATTGGACATAAGTGCGGTTGTTTGTTTAACAACTTTTTAGCTCACTTTGTACCCATCTAGCAAGCTGGAGCGATCGCCCGGAGTGCAGGTATCGCCTAGTTTTTTGATTGCTCCAACATAATTAACAAAAGCTGCCACCGCTGCCGGTGCATTTCTTCGTGAGTCAGGCTGCGAGACTGTTTCAGACCTGCCATGCCCATATTTTGAAGTAGGTTCAAGTTTTCTCCCCACTGTTTGAGCAAGTTTGCTAAAGCAACGGGGTCATTGCAATTACCGATCGAGCCTGTGATGCCGTTTTCGATGCAGTCGCGGAGTCCGGCTGTGTTGTTTGCCAGTACCGATACGGCCTGGGAATAAGCATCGTATACTATTCTGGGCTGTTCGTCTGAGGTGCTGGGAACCACAACAGCATGATATTGTTGCAGCCGCCCGAAAAATTCTCTCCCGTAAGGAATAGTCCCCAAAAGTTCGATCTGTACCGATTTTTGCATCGCCTTGCTGGCTGCTTGGCACTTGCTTAACAGTTTGCCTTCACCTAGTATGTCCAGCTTGACGGCAATGTTTTCCTCGTCCAAGATTTTCATTGCTTCTAGGAGAACTAACAGGCCTTTTTCTGGATGCAATCTGCCCGCAAATAGAATTTTTAGCTGTTTGGGCGAGGCAGACAGTTTTTCGTGCCATATTTTTGTCGCCTCTGCTTCCGAAAGAATATTTTCTTCATCTATCCACGAAGCATGAATTAGGTGACTTTGTTTGTGTTGTTTTTTTAATAAACTTTGCTGGTATTCTGCCTGTGTAAAGATTATCAAGTCGGCGCTGTTGATGCACCAGCGATTGAATGTTTCGTGTATGTAAGCTTGAATTTTGGCTTTAATGCTGGCAGGGGTGCCCGGTATCAGCCGCCACGGTGCGGACTCGACTAGGAGCAGGTATGGTTTCCGCTGTATCAGGACTATTGGCGTCACTAACCATGCCATCGGAATCGGCCAGCCTGCTACGCTGCTATGTACGATATCTGAAGATGCGATCGCGCCCCAAAGCTTGGCAACCGTTGCCGGCAGCAGCAATATTGCTTTGGCCAAGCTATTTGGTCCGGGAAGGTCAATAAATTTAGCATCAGCAAATGATGGTTCCGAATCCACCTTTATTGTATTTTCTGGGGGGGTTTCTCGCACGCCCGGAGATGCTAGCGTGAAGTTTTTCAAATACTTGAAGTGTTGACTTAGGTCTTTAGCCCACATTAAATCGAGATACCTGCTGCCTTTGGAGTCCTAGAAGGACTTGATGTTGAGGACTAGCAGGTAGCGCTTGTCGCTCGGCATCAAAGTCGGTTTTTTGGCCGCATCTTCCCCGATCTTTAACGAGTTGGATTCCATAAAATACATGCTGATTGAATGCAATATATCTATTTTAAGGCCACTTTAGCCAGTTTTTAGTATTAATTGATACCCTTAACACGCAATCATATCGCCAAACAATACTGAAGTCAATTTTAAATCTCGCCGCTCTGCATCAAAGTCGGTACTGCCTGTACGCTTGGCTTGCGGCTCGGTGCAGGAGTGAATGTCGATAAACTAACCCATTCATGTCATCGGAATACCCACCGCCTATCACACAGGCAACTGGATAACCCCCGGCCAAACAAGTAGATAAAACTTGCATTTCCCGGCGAAATAACCCCGTATCAGTTAAAGCTAACTTTCCCAGTTTGTCACCGTGATGAGGGTCTACTCCGGCATCGTACAAAACTAAATCTGGTTTGACATTTGAAAGTAAATTTGGTAAGAATTTATCCAAGGTTTGTAAATATTCGTCGTCCTCCATACCGACAGGCAAAGGTACATCTAAATCGCCCTTTTGTTTAGTGCCGGGAAAATTAACCTCGCAGTGCATCGAGAAAGTAAAAACACTGCTGTCATCTTGGAAAATCACGGCAGTTCCGTCTCCTTGGTGCACGTCTAAATCGACAATTAAAACTTTGCGAACTAAACCAATTTTTTGCAAAACGCGAGAGGCGATCGCCAAATCATTAAAAATACAAAAACCAGACCCAAAATTAGGAAAAGCGTGATGAGTCCCCCCTGCTGTATTGCAAGCCAAACCGCATTCTAAAGCGAGCTTGGCAGTTAGTACAGTCCCTGCAACCGCAGTGCAAGTGCGATTAGCAAGGGCCCGACTCCAAGGCAGACCAATTCGCCGCATCGCTTTGTCATCGAGGGTCCCGTTGCAGTAAGCTTGAACGTAGCCGTGGTCGTGGACTAATTCAATCCATTCTTGAGGGCCAAGTTCGGGAGCGTGAAATTGCGATTTATCTGCTACCCCGTCCGCGAGCAGCATCTGGTAAAGCATCCGAAACTTTGCCATCGGGAAGCGGTGATCCGGTGGCAGGGGTGCAACGTAATCTTCGTGGTAAATAATTGGTAAGTCCATTAAGATTATTGTAGAACGAATGAATCACCAATGAAAAGCCTGCCATCTCAAATTTAAATTCTCTGGAGAACCTGTATTATATGCAACCACTAAAAACTGTCTGGCAGCCCGGCAGCAACAACCCCGAAAATGCTGACAGCCTCGATAATATCAGTCAGTGGTGGAGAAACCTCAACGGCAAAGAAATTAGCTGGGTAGAGCGACTGATTCCGCAAATCGGCGGTCTCAGCGAAATTCACTGGCACCCCCAGCGTTTTGACGAAACATTTGTGATAGTCAATCCAGAAATTCGTGAGGATACTCTCTATTGGTACAAACGCGGTTCTCCTGTCCAACGTAACAACACTGTTCAGAAACTAGAACTAGACAACCTGCTACAGCAATTGTACATCTATCCTCAGTTAGAATCTGAAATGGTAATTTGCGTAGGATTTCCCGAAGTTAAATATCAAACACTTGAATTGAACAATCCCGAAATCGCTTTGGGGGGAGATAATATTCTGCTGCTGTGGGAGGCTGACCGAGAACTGGAAATTAAAATCTCCCTCAGCGATGAAAATTTTGCTAAGCTTAAGGAATTGCTGGCATAGAAAAGACTGAGAAAAGAGTTGATACAGTTGGCATTAAGTGCGGGCTGGTCGATCTATACTCTTAGTTACCTATAAATATCTTAAGACTGACGCGGGGGTGCGAAGCAACCGGGTTTTTTCACGAAAAGACGCGTTGCAGCCGGGGGTAACAGTAAAAATCCGGTTGCTTCGCGTCTGGCAACCGTAGCGGGCTGTATCTCTGCTAAAACCCTTTGAAGGTAAGGTGGCAGCAGAAGGTCAAGAAGCTGGCGCCCTCCTCCTGGGACTTTTAACCCTAAAGTCAACCAACAAACAGTCCCGGACGCATCAACCGGGTTTGATGTACGAAAATACTTTGTCGCAGCCCTGGAACAGAGTTAAAAAAAACCGACTTCTTTGGTCTGGAGTACCTAAGTCCTGATTTTTTTTCGGCATACTTAATTTTTGCAGCGAATAAGGAAATTTATTTTTGCAATAAAATATGATAAAAATGCGGTGGATTTGAGTGGCGAACTTAAAACAAGCAGCCAAAAAGTTGGACGAATAGAAGGTGCGTTAGTCGCTGGGCTAAGATCTAAAATTAATCCTCTGTTTGCTGAGGTTAAAAAGGTTTGATAAATGATTTGATCGGGAATACCATGCCTATACCTATTAAATCATTACTCTGCTGCTAGCACTAGAAAATTCATAAGGGCAAGACAAAAAATGATATTTGAAAAAGAAAATATTCACATTTTAATTATTGATAATCTGCCTGACCACCTCCGGTTTATATCAAATATTTTGACGCAAGAAGGGTATAAAGTTCAGGGGGCGGTTTCGGGAGAAATGGCGGTAAATGCTAATTTCACCGTTCTCCCAGACTTGATTTTGCTAGATACTGCCATGCCCAAAATGAACGGCTACGAAGTCTGCGAAAGACTGAAGGGTAACGAAAAAACTAGGGAAATTCCGGTGATTTTCTTGAGCGGTTATAATGAAATTTCTCACAAAGTCAAAGCTTTTGAAGTCGGCGGTGCTGACTACATTACTAAGCCTTTTCAAGTGGAAGAAGTTTTAGTGCGGATCGAAAGTCAATTGACTATACAACAGCTATCGAAAAAATTAAAACAGCAGAATGCCAAACTGCAACGAGAGGTAAAATTTCGCAAGCAGACAGAAAAATCACTCCGGGAAAGCCAAGCGCGGTTGCAGAAATTGGCGGTCAGTATACCGGGAGTTATTTATCAATTTATAAAGAAGCCCGAGGGAAGTTTCAAATTTGAATATATTAGTTCTGCTTGTCGGGAGATTTACGAATTAGAAAGTGAGGAGATATTGGAAAATCCGGATTTGTGCTTAGTTCAAAATCATCCCGACGATCGACAATATCTGGAAGAACAAATTGCTGCTAGCGCTCGAAGTTTAGAACCTTTTGCCTGGGAATGGCGGATTGTTACGCCGTCGGGGAAACTCAAATGGCTGCAATCTAATTCTCGACCAGAAATGCGCGAGAATGGCGATATTGTTTGGTATGGCGTACTTTTTGATATCAGCGATCGCAAGCAAGCAGAAATAGAAATGGCCACAGCCAAAGCAGCTTTAGAACGGCAAGTTCAGCGAGAATTGCTGATTGCAAAAATAACTCAAGAAATTCGCTCAAGCTTGCAGCCCGAACAAATATTTCAAATAGCTGCAACTCAAATCGGTCAGGCATTCTGCGTCAATCGCTGTTTGATTCATACTTACGTTACTACCCCCCAAGCCCATATTCCTCTGGCGGCAGAGTATCTCGGATCGGAGTGCGAATCTATTGGGAACGTACCCGTTCCAATTTGGGGCAATCCTCACGTCGTACAAATGATGATACAAGATCGGGCGATCGCCTCCAACAATGTTTACTCAGACCCTCTTTTGCAGGCTGTTCAACCGATTTGCCACAAGGTTGGGTTGAAATCGATGCTGGCAATTCGCACGGACTACCAAGGCAGGGCAAACGGCGCTATCTGTTTGCACCAGTGCGATCGCTACCGTTCATGGACATCCGATGAAATCGACTTGTTAGAAGCTGTGGCCGCTCAAGTAGGGATTGCGATCGCTCAAGCTAAACTGATTGAGCGAGAAAAAAACCGGCTTCAGGAGCTCGATCGGCAAAATAAACTGCTGCAAGCAGAAATCCGCACCCGCATCTGCGCTGAGCAAGCTCTGCAAGAATCTGAAACAGAATTGCGGGCTATTTTTGCCGCCATGACTGACACAGTTTTAGTGAGAAATGCAGAAGGGCGCTGCATCAAAATCGCCCCGACAGCAACGGCGCTTTTGGTGAAACCTCCAAGCGAGATGATTAACAAAACCGCCCACGAAGTCTTGCCGAAACCTGTGGCAGATTTGGTATTAAATGCCATCCAACAAGTTCTAAGAACGAAGCAAAGCATCAATATTGAATATAGCTTGAATCTCGGAGAGCGCGAAGTTTGCATCGACGCTAAAGTTTCTCCGCTTACTCCAGATTCAGTGATTATCGTAGGGCGAGATATTAGCCTTCGCAAACAAACCGAATCCGCACTCAGAGAAAGCCAGCACTTCATTCAAGCGATCGCCGATTTCAATCCCAACTTATTGTACGTTTACGATGTAATTGAACAGCGGAATGTCTACAGCAACCGGCAAATTTCGACGATGCTCGGATACACCGCCGGAGAAATACAAGATATGGGTCAAGCAATCATGTCCACCCTGCTCAACCCCGAGGATTTGTCAGACTTTTTGGCAAGGGTTCAAAAATTGGAGCAAGCCAAAGACGGCGATGTCATTGAATGTCAATACCGAATGAAACACAAAAACGGTGAATGGCGGTGGATGCACAGTTGGGATACAGTATTTGTCAGAACAACTGATGGTAGACCCAAACAAGTTCTCGGCACCGCTAATGACATCACAGACCGCAAATTAGCCGAAGAGAAACTGCTAGCATCGCAGCAAAGAATCTCATTTTTATTGCAGCAAACGCCGATCGCAGTTATCGAGTTAAACCTCAATTTAGAAATTATCACTTGGAATCCCGCGGCAGTTACTATTTTTGGCTACAGCGAGCAAGAAGCGATAGGTCGAGTCGCCTCCGATTTGATCGTACCTGAAAGCTACCACCAGCAAGTCTCTGAGATTTTCAATCACGGCCCGAACGCCAACTCCAGCGGCACTTCCGAAAATAAAACCAAAGACGGTAGAATTATCACCTGCGAGTGGTACAATACTCAGCTAATTGATGATAACGGTACAGCGATCGGCATTGCATTAATGGCTGTAGATATTACAGAACGCAAGCAAGCAGAAACCGAACTGCAAGAAAGTGCTTTACGACAAAGAGCGATCGCCCGCATCATTGAAAGAATGCGGCAGACTTTAGATATCCGAGAAATTTTTCAGGCCACAACCCGAGAAGTGCGCCAAACCATGAAGTGCGATCGAGTCGCCATTTATCGTTTCAATCCAGACTGGAGCGGCGAATTTGTAGCCGAATCCCGTGACCCCAAGTGGGTTTCTTTAGTCCAAGAACAGGAGATCGATTCTCACTTTACTGACGGCGCTTTAGACAGCGAACTTTGCGCCGTTCCCAACTTAGATAGCACCTCACGAGTATGCGATACCTATTTGCAAGAAACCAAAGGCGGAGCCTACAGCAGAGGTACACCTTACCTTTGTGTCCCAGACATTTACAAGCAGGGCTTCGAGAATTGTTACATCCAATTGCTCGAAAAATTTCAAGCTAAATCCTACATTATTGTGCCAATTTTTTCCGGCAAAAAGCTCTGGGGATTACTAGGATCCTATCAAAATTCAGGTTCCCGCCAGTGGAGCGAAGCTGAAATCAACGTTGCAGTTGATGTAAGCACCCAGCTAGGAGTAGCATTACAGCAAGCGGAATTGCTCGCCCGCACTCAAAGGCAGTCAATGGAACTGAGGAAATCCAAAGAAAACGCCGAAGTTGCCAACCGCGCTAAAAGCCAATTTCTCGCTGCCATGAGCCACGAACTCCGCACGCCTCTCAACGCCATTCTCGGTTTTTCTCAAGTCATGGCTCGCAATAGTGCTATCACGGAAGAACAAAAAGAATACATAGAAATTATCAACCGCAGCGGCGAACATTTGCTGGAACTGATCAATGATGTTTTGTCAATGTCCAAAATAGAAGCAGGTCAAATAACCATGAATGAAAGCCGCTTCAATCTCTACAACCTTCTCAACAGTATCAAAGAAATGCTGGAACTAAAAGCCAACTCAAAAGGTTTGCGCCTAATTTTTGAAACTACCGACTATTTGCCGGATTACATTCAAACAGACGAAGCTAAATTGCGGCAAGTTTTAATTAATCTGCTCGGCAATGCGATTAAATTTACTCAACAGGGAACCGTGACTTTGCGCGTCAGCAGCCAAGTAGAAAAAAACGCCACATCAGAAAACAAATCCCAATTGTATTTTGAAATTGCCGACACTGGGTCCGGCATTTCCCCCTCGGAAATCTCTACATTATTCAAGCCCTTCGTACAAACCGAAACAGGTCGCAAATCAATGCAGGGAACTGGTCTCGGATTGCCGATCAGCCAACAGTTTGTCCGGATTATGGGAGGTGATATTGCTGTTGAAAGTCAAATCGATAAAGGCACAACTTTCAGATTTAATATCTACGTTAACTTAGTAACAGAAAGTGACGAACCAGAAAAATCGGCGGTTAAACAAGTTATTGCTTTAGAAGCCGGACAACAAACTTATCGGATATTAATAGTTGAAGATGTAGCGGAAAATCGCCAACTGCTGGTTAAGCTCCTCGTACCGCTGGGATTTGACGTCCGCGAAGCAACTAACGGTCAAGAAGGAATTGCTTTGCAGTCAAGTTGGAAGCCGCACCTGATCTTAATGGATATGCTGATGCCAGTGATGGATGGGTACGAAGCGACAAGACAGATCAAGCAAACTCTAGAAGGTAGAGAAACAATAATTATTGCCCTGACGGCTAGTGCTTTTGACGAGCAGCGGCAGAGAATTTTGTCTGCTGGTTGTAACGATTTGATCTATAAACCGTTTCGGGAAGAGGTACTCTTTGAAAAGATCGCGGAGCACCTGAACCTGCGTTATATTTATGAGGAAGAAAACTCCTCTACTTCTTTTTGTGCACCGAGGTTGCTTAAAAGTTTGACCACCGAGGATTTGAGTGTAATGCCCGCAGACTGGGTAATCGAGTTGCACCGAGCAGCACTCTGCGTTGACGACAACCGCATCCTCGAACTCATCGAGCAAATTCCCGAAACTAAGGCAAATCTCGCTAAGGCTTTAACAGATTTAGTCGATAATTTTCGGATAGATATCATTATAGATTTAACTCAATTATATTATGATGAACGACCTTCCATTACCAGCAGAACCTAAAGACATTCTGATCGTTGACGATATGCCGGACAACTTGCGACTTTTATCCACTATGCTGACCTGTTACGGGTATCATGTCAGAAAGGCTATTAACGGACAACTGGCTCTGCAAGGGGCGGAAATATCTCCTCCGGATCTAATTTTACTAGATATTAATATGCCGAAAATGAACGGCTATCAAGTTTGTGAGAAGTTAAAGTTAAGTGAAAAAACTAAAGATATTCCGGTAATTTTTATTAGTGCGCTAGATGACGTGATGGAAAAAGTTAAAGCTTTTGAAGTAGGAGGAGTAGATTATATTACTAAGCCGTTTCAAATAGAAGAAGTCTTAGCCCGCGTCCAAAACCAACTTTCGCTTCGTTTGCTGCAATCCCAACTGCAACTGCAAGCTAGGGAACTGCACGATCGCAATTCTAGATTGCAGCAAGAAATCGCAGAACGGCAGCGGGCTGAAGAATCAATCCGGTTTTTGCTGGAAACTACGCGGGCGATCGGCGAAGCTGTAGACTTTCACTCAGCTTTAGAAGTAATTCTGCACCAAGTTGGCAAAACAATCCGATGGGATGTAGGAGAAGCTTGGATTCCCGATGCAGAAGGAACTGTGCTGCAATCTGCCCCGGGCTGGTATGCCAGCAACGCGGGGATGGATTCGTTCCGCAGCCAAAGCGAACAACTGACATTTGCCAGGAATATAGGGCTACCGGGACGAGTTTGGGCATCCAAGCAACCGGAATGGGTAGAAGATATTTCCCAGGGCTACCCGGATTTTCTTCAAAGTGAAATAGCACTAGAAATCGGATTTAAAGCGGGTTTTGGCGTGCCGATTTTGGTAGGCGATGAAGTATTGGCAGTGCTAGTTTTTTTTAAGATTGCGTCTTGTCGGAAAGACGCGCGATTTATAGACATTTTTAATGCAGTCGCCACTCAATTAGGTTCTTTGATTCAGCGCAAACAAGCAGAAGAATTGCTGCGCATTGCTCAAGAGAAATATCACAGCATTGTAGAAAATGCGATTGCAGGCATTTTTCAAAGCACACCTTCAGGAGGCTATATCAGCGCTAATCCAGCTTTGGCAAAATTGTACGGTTACGACTCGCCAGAAGAACTGATGTCCGACATTAAAAATATTTCTCAGCAACTGTACGTTGACGCGGAACGCCGCCTCGAATTCGTGGCTGCTATGGAGGCTAACAATGCCGTTTCGGGGTTTGAATCTATGGTATGCCGCAAAGACGGGCGCCGGATTTGGGTGTCAGAAAATGTCCGGGCTGTTCGAGATGCAAAAGGTGAGCTGCTCTACTATGAGGGTACTGTTTCTGACATTACTGAGCGCAAATTAGCGCAAGAAGCGCTCAAAGTTCAACAGGAACAAAGCGAGAAGTTGCTGTTAAATATTTTGCCCAAACCAATAGCAGAACGCTTGAAGGCGCAGCAAAGTACAATTGCCGACAGTTTTGGCGAGGTAAGTGTTTTATTTGCTGATATTGTTGGCTTTACTGAGTTGTCTGCTAGAATGTCTCCGACGGAGTTGGTAAAGCGCTTGAACGTAATTTTTTCCCACTTCGACCAGTTAGCTGAAAAGTACGGTGTGGAGAAAATTAAGACTATTGGCGATGCTTACATGGTAGTCGGGGGATTGCCTATGCCGAGAGATGACCACGCCGAGGCGATCGCCCAAATGGCCCTGGGAATGCAGGCAAAAATAGCAAAGTTGTCCGCCGACACAGGGGAAAAACTGGCAATTCGCGTCGGCATCAATTCCGGGCCGGTGGTGGCGGGAGTAATTGGTGTGAGCAAGTTCACCTATGATTTGTGGGGAGATACGGTGAATGTAGCGGCGAGGATGGAAGCTACGGGGAATGCCGGCAGAATTCAAGTTACTGATGTTACTTATGAGCTTTTGAAAGATAAGTATTTGTTTGAGAGGCGAGGCGTGATTCCGGTAAAAGGTAAGGGGAATATGATGACTTATTGGTTGCTAGAAAAAAAGTAAAAATTAGGAATTGGGAATTGGGAATCGGTAATCGGGAAGGAAGAAGGAAGTTCGGCAACGGATTCTGTAACGGATTTAACGGATGTCAGGAAGAAGGAAGAAGGGGGAAGAAAGAAGGAAGTATGTTTATTTATTTAACCTGATATCTTGCACAATTCTCAAGAGTTCAATGTTCTTTTGGGGTGTATAGCGGTTCTCGGAAAGATGAGGTATTCACGAATTAATTAACAATTCCCCAATCCCCCAATCTAAAATCTAAAATCTAAAATCTAAAATCTCAACTTGTACCTCATCTATTTGAGAAAGGCTATAACTCCTAGTCCGCCCGGGAGGGGGTTTGTGCTGCTATGATAAAATAAGTTAACGAAAATTTACATTGAGAGCCGTGACAGCACAACAATTAGTATCTGCAACGAGTTTTGAAAAGCTAATTTGGACTTGGAAAGGTCACAAAATCCAATATACCGTCCAAGGAACCGGCCGCCCTGTGATCTTGATTCACGGATTTGGGGCTTCGATCGGACATTGGCGGCAAAATATCCCCGTACTCGCGGCCGGCGGCTATCGTGTATTTGCTCTGGACTTGCTGGGATTCGGTGCTTCCGCCAAACCAGCCCTAGATTACACTCTGGAATTGTGGGAAGAATTGCTGACAGATTTCTCGGCGGATCTGGTACAGGAACCGGCTGTATTTGTCGGGAATTCGATCGGCGCTTTGCTGAGTTTGATGGTAGTCGCCAACCATCCAGAAATATCAGCCGGCGGTGTCTTAATCAACTGTGCTGGCGGGCTCAACCACCGGCCGGAGGAACTGAATTTCCCGCTGCGAGTAGTGATGGGGAGTTTTAGTAAATTAGTTCGATCGCCCCTGATCGGCCCGTTTGTATTCAACAACATCCGCCAAAAACACCGCATCCGCAACACCCTGCGCCAAGTCTACAGCAACCACGAAGCCATCACCGACGAACTCGTAGAACTCCTGCACGCCCCCTCCTGCGAGCCCGGAGCTCAACAAGTGTTTGCCTCCATACTCACAGCCCCAGCAGGCCCTCAACCCTCAGAACTGCTGCCCAAAGTCGATCGCCCGTTATTGGTACTTTGGGGCGCAGACGACCCCTGGACCCCCATCGCCGGCAGCCAGATTTATCAACAATTGGCCGCCAAGGGTAAACCAGTGAAATTTGTTTCAATTCCCAACACGGGCCACTGTCCCCACGACGAGCGGCCCAGTGAAGTCAACGCTCTGATTTTGGACTGGCTGGTGGAAGTGAAGTGAACTACCCAACACCCATCTGAGTACAGATAGGGTGTGGGCTTCCCAATTCAACGGGGATTGCCTCAGCCTTCATGGATTTTTTACGTCAGTCATGACTTTGGTCTTACCTCCCCTCCAAGGGCAGAAGCGCTAGTTCCTAACGCCAAAACTCGCAAGCCTTCGTTTTTAATATTTTTTGCAGCGTTGATATCTCTATCATGCTGATGCAGACAGTGAGGAAAATCTACAAGTCTTACACCCAATGAATCACATCCTTTTTGCAGTATTGGGATTGGTAGTATAGTCTCGCTACAAAGTTGAGAAGATGGGAAAAACCGCCCTATTTCTTGGTATGTGTGACCCAATCTTTCGGCTTTGTACTTAAGCATGGTTAGAAAAATTCCCCATGCTTGGTCTGATATTGCTTTTGCCAAGTTGGGATTTTTAACCAGATTTTTAACTCCCAAATCTTCTACACAAATAACTTGGTTTTCGTGTGCTATCTTGCGAGATAGCACGCGCGAGAAAGTCTTCCCTTACTCTAGCTGTTTTACTATAGACTTTGGCAACCAAAAGTTTAGCTTTGCGACGCTTGTTAGATGTTTTACCCGTCTTTTGGGCTAATTTCTTTTGTTTGCGTTTTCTATTCCTTTCTAGCTTAGCCAATTGCTTCTTAGGTAGGTTGTATTTTGAACCCTCTGAAGTTATAGCAAAGTTTTTCAACCCCAAATCCACACCGATAGCTTCTCTAATTGCGACTACGGCCGTATCTTCTTGGTTAAAAAGAATAGAAGCATAATACCTACCATCTGAATTTCTCGATCTTGTTACAGTCGTGAATTTAGCATCAGGAATGTCTTGGTGAAACACGGTTTTCATTAACCCCAAATTACCAGGAAACTTGATTACAGAATCCTGTGGCATTAGTTTCACATTTTGGGGATATTGGAGCGATTGCTTACCATGTTTAGATTTGAATCTAGGAAAATTAGCCCCTCCTTCAAAAAAGTTTACAAACGCGCTTGAAAGATTGAATGTTACTCGTTGTAAGACCTGACTATAAGCCAGTCCTAACCATTCATATTTCTTTTTCAAACCAGGAAGCAACTTGTCCGTCGCAGCGAAGACAAGATCTTTCCTAGTTTCTTTATACGCGGTAGTAGTGGCATTGAGCATATAATTCCACAACCATCGAGTATTGCCAAAACATTGAGCCAAGTAGGATTCCTGCTCGTCGGTAGGATAAATTCTGATTTTCAGTGCTCTGTACATGGCATCGACCTTACCGTGTTTACATATTCATGGTAACCTAAATTAAAAATATGTCAACTCACAACAAATATTTTGCTCGTTTGGGACCTGACCTGTCAGAGAACCTCGCTATCGCATTGGTCAGAGGACTGTCGTCAACGGTGAGGCTGACGCTCACCGGAAGCCTCACGCGCAATTCATCAAGGGCACTGACCATACAGGTACAGTGTGAGCCTTCTTGCTGTGATAGGTAAAATTTTTCCGCTCGATGCCCCCCTTGGGCGATCGAGTCAAACCCTTGCAGTGCAAAAGTTTTGCCTCACTCCACCGCACCGGCCCGCCCGCAGCAGCCGACTCAAAAAACAATTTTTGTAAAAAGTATTGACACAATTGAGTGAGTCAGCTATATTGATGGACGTGTGAGGAGCGAACCAGAAGAAGCACCGAGACGAAACACGGCCAGTCGTCGGTGCTTTTTCTGTTGAAAGGCATTTTTAAGAGTTTTAAATTATCTATAATTCACATCCAGAATATCTGTAAGCCCGCCCCGCCTTCTTCATTTCTTCCTTAGCGTTCTAGCGCTAACGCGCCGCTTCGCTAACGCGTCGAAAGCGGTTCGTTAAATCAATCTTCTGATGCTGCAAAAAAAGTAATTGACTGGACTTGAACTCAAAAAATCCGAAAGTGTGGATTTTTTTTTCTAATCAAAACTTGATTGCAGAGAACTCAAAACTAGACAGTTATATAGTAAAGAGTGGATGAGTCGGGGCGGATTTATCTAGATTTTTTCCAGATGTCGGCAAACCCGCCCCTGCAGTATTTGTGCTAGAAATATCAACGATCGCCCAAAACAAAATGTTCGATCGCAGCAGCCACCCCGTCTTCCTCCACATCCGGCGCCACCCAATTAGCACTAGCCTTCACGCCATCAGGAGCATTGCCCATCGCCACGCCCACACCCGCGTAGGCAATCATTTCTAGATCATTAAAATTGTCGCCGATCGCCATCACGTTCGCCGCCTGCCAACCCAAAAATTCCTCCGCTAAATACTGCACGGCCTCTCCCTTATTCGCCAAAGGATGCGTAGCTTCAAAAAAAGTAGCAACCGATCGAGTCAAATAAAGCTCCGCAGGCGTGTAGCGCAGCCGCATACTGCTGAGCAAGCCGTCGAGTACCTCGGGATTCTGGCACAAAGCTAAAACTTTCGTCGGTTCCCCCGGAATATCTCGCCGCAAATCTTTAATCACAATTGGTTCAATGCCCGATCGTTCGGCATAAAGTCGGGTAGCTTCGGTAATTTCCGGCACGTAAAGTTTGTCGTCAATGTAGAAATGGATCGAAAGGAGCGATCGCAAATGCGGTTCTTCCAAAGAATCTAACAGTCGCAGAGCAGTTTGTTTCGATAGCGGCAAATGCCTGAGCCGCTTTTGAGTAGCCGGATCTTGAATCCAGGCGCCCTGGTAGCAAATCAGCGGCAATGTTGAGCCGATGTCGCGGTGAAAACGCAAAGCCGATCGGTACATCCTGCCCGTAGCGATGGCCACTTTCACTCCCCGCGACTCTGCAGCCAAAATTGCCTGCTTGACGGATTCTCGGATGTCATTTGACAAACCTGCGATCGTGCCGTCGATATCTAGTACCAGTAGTTTAATCTCTGCGGTGCCAAAAGCGCGATCGGCCGCAGTCGCTGGATTTGAGGCAGTTATATTCTGCATGATTGTTTTTAGATTTTAGCTGTTGATTTGCACGCACCAGTTTATTTTGGCACTGCCGGGATAGCAAAGTGTGCCTTAGGATTTTTTGAAGACTAAGATATATATAAGTAAGTAAGCGCCAAAATCAATAAGAGCGAGGATGGGCCCGGAGGGGCGGGTTTAGCTAATATCACAAGATACAAGCCAGCATACTGCTACAAAACCCGCCCGACCCATCTAATGTTTATTTGCAACCACTTACTTAATATCCCTAAGAGCCGCCCGTAAACTGGCGTAATAACCGCCCTCTACCTGCGTTATGTATTCCCACTTACTTAAGTAGACCACTTTCATAAAATCCTGCAACTGGAGGCCATATCTAAACCATTATGTCATCATTCATTTTCACTTCTTCAATCTCAAATCTCAAATCTCAAATCTTCAATCGAAAATTTCAAATTTTCAATCTCAAATCTCAAAACTTCAATTTTCAATCTTCAATCTTCAATCTAAAATCTAAAATCTAAAATCGTTATGATTACCATTCCGGGATACCGCATTGACAGAGAACTTTATACAAACTCTCACGCAGCTATTTATCGAGGGATGCAGCTTAAGGAACAAAAACCCGTTATCCTCAAAACTCTCACGTCGCCCTACCCTACCCCAGCGCAAATAGCTCAACTCCTGCACGAATCCGAAATCCTTAAAAGTTTGAATTTACCAGGAACATTCAAGCTTTACAAAATAGAAAAATACAATCACTTTCCGGTTTTAGTGTTAGAAGATTTTGGCGGCATTTCTCTAAAAGACTTTCTCAGCAACAACCAGCTAGAGTTACAACAATTTCTGCAGATTGGCATAAAACTAGCAGAAACTATCGGGCAACTCCACGAACACCACATCATCCACAAAGATATTAAACCCAGCAATATTATTGTCAATATCGAGACAGGAGATATCAAAATTGCTGATTTTGCGATCGCCTCGCTGCTACCAGGCGAAAATCAAGCCCTCAGCCATCCCAATTTACTCGAAGGAACCCTCGCCTATATGTCTCCCGAACAAACCGGACGCATGAATCGGGCGATCGACTACCGTACCGATTTTTATTCTTTAGGCGTCACTTTTTATGAAATGCTGTGCGGCGAATTGCCTTTTTATGCGATCGATCCAATGGAATTAGTACACTGCCATATTGCCAAAAAGCCAGTTTCTCCTTATAAGAAGAGAAAGCAGAAAATAGAAAGTAGAATCAATCAAGCAGAAATCGGCGAGATTCCTCAAGTCGTTTCCGATCTCGTAATGAAACTCTTAGCAAAAACCGCCGAAGATAGGTATCAAAGTGCTTTCGGACTTGCGTGGGACTTAGAAAATTTTCTTGCTCAACTCCAAACAACGGGCGAAATTTCTCACATCACCCTCGGCGAGCAAGATCAATTAAGTCACCTGCAAATTTCCCAAAAACTTTACGGGCGAGAAGCCGAAGTTAATCTGCTGCTGAGTACCTTCGATCGCATCAGGCGAGGAAATACAGAAATCGTCCTGATTTCCGGTTCTGCCGGTCTGGGCAAATCCTGCTTAGCCTATGAACTCTTTAAGCCGATAGTGCAGGAAAACGGGTATTTTATTGACAGCAAATTTGAGCAATTTAAGCGCGATATTCCCTACGGTTTTTTGCTCCAAGCTTTTCAAGAATTGTTGCGGCAAATCCTCACAGAAACTGCCACCCAACTCCAAGTTTGGAGAGAAAAAATATTAAAGGCCCTCGGCGGCCACTGCCAAGTAATTATTGACGTTATTCCCGAAGTAGAACTGATTGTCGGGCCGCAACCCCCAGTGCCAGATTTAGGAGCAAATGAATCTCAAAATCGCTTTAATTTAGTATTTCAAAAATTTATCCGCGTCTTTACTCAAAAAAAACACCCGCTGGTAATATTCCTCGACAATTTGCAGTGGGTCGATTCAGCATCACTCAAGTTAATACAACTGCTAGCAACTGACCTCGAAATTCAATGCTTATTAATAATTGGAGCCTATCGAGAACAGGAAGTAGATGCAAATCATCCCGTAATGCTGACTGCAGAAGCAATTTCCCAAGCAGGCGTGACTGTGAGCGCGATCGCCCTTTCGCCTTTAGATATTAACAGCGTCAATCAATTCGTTGCCGACACTCTGAACTGCGCACCAGAAAAGTCGCTAACTTTAGCAGAATTGCTCTTCAAACAAACCGCAGGAAATCCATTTTTTTTGAGTCAATTTATGAAGTCTCTTTACTCAAAAAAATTGCTCCTGTTTAAATTTAAACCATCGCAAAATTCCGTCGAGCGAACCGAACCTAATCATTCTGACTGTACCCAAAAAATCCCAGAACGATTTGTGAACAAATGCCAACCCAAAGGCGAGTGGCAGTGGGATATCGAGCAAATAAAAGAAATGGGAATAACTGACAATGTTGTAGAATTAATGATAGACAACATTCATAAACTTTCAGAGAATACCCAAGAAATGCTCAAATTAGCTGCTTGTATCGGCAACAAATTTGATTTAGGAATTCTCTCGACTATCAGCGAAAAACCTCTAGCTTCCGCAGCAACCGACCTCTGGGAAGCACTTCAGTCCGGCCTGATTTTGCCCGTAAATAACGCCTACAAAATTCCGATTGCACTAGCAGCCAACACAGAATTAATAGACCAAATATCTAGAGACTTTACAGATGAACTGTCCCTACCAGTTGGTGATGCTGCTGGTGCGACTTACAAATTTTTGCACGAGCGAGTGCAGCAAGCAGCTTACGCTTTAATATCCGACTCTCACAAACAAGAAATTCATCTCAAAATCGGCAGATATCTGCTGCAAAGTGCCCATCCAGAGCAATTAGAAAAGCAGATTTTTGAGACTGTTAACCAACTAAATGCAGGCAAAGAAATCATCAGCAGTGAATTAGAAATATTTCAATTGTGCCAATTAAATTTAATGGCAGGCCGCCAAGCAAAAGCAAGTGGAGCTTACGAACTCGCCGTCAAATATTTAACCGCAGGTATTGAACTGCTTCCCCCGGAAAGTTGGCAAACTGACTACGAATTAACTCTTGCACTCTACGAGTCAGCGGCAGAAGCAGCTTACCTGAATACGGAGTTTGAACAAATGGAAAAATGGGCAGAAATTGTCCTGCAACACGCAAAAAATGAACTAGATAAAATCAAAGTTTTTGAAATCAGAATCACAGCTTGTGCGATGCAAACCCAACTCCAAAAATCGGTAAAAATTGGTCGGCAAGCACTAAAAATGTTAGGAATAAACTTTCCCGAAGCGCCTAGTCCCCTCCACATTGAGGAAGCATTGACCCAAACCGCCGCTTATTTTACCGAAAAAAATATAGAAGATTTAATTAACTTGCCGATCGTGATAAATCCGCGCAAATTAGCAACAATGCGCGTGCTTTCCAGTATGTTTTCAGCTACGCTTATAGTTGAACCTTTGCTGCTGCCCCTGATTGTATGTGAGCAAGTTAATTTATCTATTAACTACGGAAATTCTGCTTTTTCAGCCTTCGGTTATGCTCATTACGGAGCTATTTTAAAAGGAATATTTAGAGATCTTGACTCGGCAGACCGCTTCGGGCAATTAGCTTTAGATTTGCTCGCTAAATTAAATGCTGTAGAGTTTAAAAGCAAGACGCTTAATTTAGTAGCATTCATTTGGATGCACGGCAAGCATCACGTTAAAGACACTTTACCGCTGTTAGAGGAAGCCTATCAAAGCGCGCTAGAAAATGGTGATTTAGAAGGTATCGGATATTCTGCAGTAAATATTTGTCACTCTTTGTATTTCATCGGTCAAGAATTGCCACAACTCAAACAAAAAATGGCAAATTATAACCATTTGCTGTCTCAACTCAAGCAAGAAACGGTATTGACTTGGAATCAAATATATTGGCAAACAGTTTTGCAATTAATGGGAAACTTAGCAACTTCTGAAATTTTATTAGGTGAAGCTTACAGCGAAGAAAAATTGTTGCCACTGCTGTTAAAAGTTAACGATCGGGTAGGACTCCAGCACTTTTATTTACAAAAATTAATATTAGCGTATTTATTTGGAAATATCGAGCAAGCGCTAGAAAATGCAGCGCAAGCTGAAGTTTATTTAGACGGAATTGTGGGCTTTATTAATGTTCCTGAATTCCATTTTTACGATGCTCTGGCGCGACTAGCAGCATATCCATCTGCAACGAAGGAAGAACAAGAAGAGCATCTTTATTACGCGACAGGTCACCTAAAAAACCTGCAAAAAAAAGCGTTTTTTGCCCCGATGAACCTTCAGCACAAATGCGACTTGATCGCCGCAGAAAAAGAGCGAGTCTTGGGCAACATTGTGAGTGCAATGGAATATTACGACTGCGCAATTCAAGGCGCACAAGAAAACGGATACATACAGGTACAAGCACTTGCAGCAGAATTAGCCGGAGCATTTTATCTATCCATAGGACGATCAAAAATCGCTAAAACTTACTTGACAGAGGCGCATTATTGCTATCAGCGCTGGGGAGCAAAAGCCAAAGCAGCGCATTTAGAATCAAAATACTCGAAGTTGCTAACTTCAGCCTCGATTTCAACTAATATCGAAACTCACAAATCTACCAGTAGCGCTTCCACTACGAGCGACAGTTCAGGCGTGCTAGACTTGACAACAGCAGTGAAAGCATCGCAAACCTTGGCTGGCGAAATAGTTCTAGACAAACTGCTGGCAAAACTGATGAAGATTGTTATTGAAAATGCCGGGGGGCAAACAGGCTTTTTAATACTAGAAAAAGACGGTCAATGGGTGATTGAAGCATCAGGATCTGTAGATGTCGATAGCGTTACTGTCATGCAATCAATTCCTATAGATTTTGGAGCCGAGGATCGAGAAGTAACTTTGCTGGCAGTTGCAGTTGTCAACTACGTCATTCGTACCCAGGAAAGCGTAGTTTTAAACGATGCCGCCCGCGAAGGACAATTTACTCGCACACCCTATATCAATGGTGTTCAACCTAAATCAATTCTTTGCACTCCTTTAATCCATCAAGGCAAACTCAGCGGCATTATATATTTAGAAAACAATCTGACTACAGGCGCTTTTACCCCAGATCGGTTAGAAATATTAAAACTGCTGTCTTCTCAAATTTCTATCTCGATCGAAAACGCCCAACTTTACGCCAATTTGCACCAATTCAATCAGAATCTAGAAAATTTAGTACAGCAGCGTACCTCCGCTCTCTCCCAAACTTTAGAGCACTTAAAATCCGCCCAAAATAAATTGGTAGAATCGGAAAAAATGGCCGCCCTCGGAGGGTTGGTTGCAGGTGTTGCCCACGAAATCAATACTCCCATCGGCATCGGCATCACCGCCGCCTCCCTGCTCGCTGAAAAAGTCACAAAATTTGTTGAGCTTTACACCAATGGCCAAATTAAACGCTCTGAGTTAGAAAAGTTTCTGGATACCGCCATGCAAAGCAGTAATATGATCTTATCCAACCTGACCCGGGCGGCAGAATTGATTCACAGTTTTAAAGAAGTGGCAGTAGATCAGTCGAGCGAATTAAAACGAACGTTTAACTTAAAAAACTATCTAGAGGAAATTTTGATATCCTTAAGTGCCAAACTCAAAAGAACTAAACACAAAATAGAGATTAAGTGCGATGAAAATATTGTACTCAACAGTTACCCAGGAGTGCTGTGTCAAATTGTGACAAATCTGGTCTTGAATTCCCTAATTCACGCTTACGATAGAGAAGACGCAGGAATTCTGACCTTTGATTTCCAACTACAGGGCGATCGCCTAATATTTGAATATGCCGATAACGGCAAAGGAATTGCCCCAGAAAATCTCAGTAAAATTTTTGAACCGTTTTTTACTACCAAAAGAGCTCAGGGCGGCACGGGATTGGGAATGCACATTATTTATAACCTTGTTACTCAAAAACTAAAAGGCACTATTCGCTGTGAAAGTCAAGCCCAAAAAGGCACAAGATTTATAATTGAATTTCCCGCTAAAATGAGCAATTAGTTATTATACAGCCAGCATAAATATAAGTTGTATTTAGGAGGATGATAAATGTCACAAACTAGTAAAAACCTGTTGGCTGGGGGCGATGACGAATTAACAGCGGCGGGCGACGATGAATTAATATTTGCCGAAGAAGACGAGGTGGAAGAAAAGCCGATAGAAGCCAGTTGGAAAATATTAATTGTAGACGATGAAATAGAAATTCACAATATTACAAAACTAGCCTTAAAAGACTTTACATTTGAAAACAAGCTCATCACATTTATTAGCGCTTACTCAGGCAAAGAAGCCAAAGAAATGATCCAAGCCCATCCAGATATAGCATTGATTTTACTCGATGTAGTTATGGAAACAGAAGAGGCAGGCTTGGAAGTAGTAAAATACATCCGCGATATTTTAGACAATCAGATAGTGCGGATTATTTTACGCACTGGACAGCCGGGACAAGTCCCAGAAGATGTAGTAATTGTCAGCTACGATATTAACGATTACAAAACTAAAACAGAACTGACAAACAAAAAGTTATTTACGACGGTAGTAACAGCACTGAGAGCATTTCGCTCCCTGACTCAAATCGAAGCCAGCAAAAGCGAACTCGAAAAAATTGCAGCAGCTTCCGCCCGCTTTGTCCCCCGCGAATTTTTAAGATTTCTTAAAATAGAAAGCATTGTTGATGCGAGATTGGGAGACTCTGTACAGGCAGAAATGACGATTATGTTTGCAGACATTCGCTCATTTACAAGTCTTTCAGAAAGTATGTCTCCCCAACAAAACTTTGATTTTATCAACTCTTACTTAAGCCGAGTTGGCCCAGTTATCCGTCAGTACAATGGTTTTATCGATAAATACATTGGTGACGGGATTATGGCTTTGTTTCCTAACAGGGCTGAAGATGCTGTGCAAGCAGCAATTGAGATGCAGCACCAAGTTAAAATTTATAACATACATAGGCAAAATAGCGGCTATCAACCTATTGCACTCGGCATTGGTTTGCATACGGGGACTTTAATGTTAGGTACGATTGGCGAAGCGGAACGAATGGAAAGTACGGTGATTTCTGATGCCGTTAATTTAGCTTCCCGTGTGGAAGGATTGACAAAGCTTTATGGAGTTGGTATTGTAGCTAGCGTGCAAACCCTTTGCCGGCTAGACGATCCTCAACATTACAAGTGCCGGTTTCTCGATCGCGTTCAAGTAAAAGGAAAAAAAACACCTGTTGGTGTCTTTGAAATTTACGACGGCGACTCGGAGACAATGATCGACCTAAAATCACAAACTCAAACTTATTTTGAACAGGGAATTTTTTTATACTACCAGCAGCAATTCGCGCAAGCAAGGCGAATGTTTCGGCGCGTATTGCAAGTCAACAAGTCTGATAAGGCAGCATCTTTTTATGCAGAACGCTGCGGTATATTGATGAAGAATGCACTAATTATGACTCTGGAAGAAATTGAAATTTAGTTAAGGGTAATGGGTAATGGGTAATTTATTATTGATAATTAGTAGTTTTTATTTCTTCCCTCGAACCTCTTCCTTCTATCTTCTCCCTTCTCCCCCATGCGCTTAAAATCCCTTGATGTTTTTCGCGGAATTGCGATCGCCTCGATGATTCTAGTGAACAACCCAGGCAGTTGGGAACAGGTGTATCCGCCGCTAGAACACGCAGAATGGCACGGCTGTACGCCGACAGACTTAGTATTTCCCTTTTTCCTGTTTATCGTTGGCTGCGCGATGTCTTTCTCGCTGTCAAAATACACTCAAACTGCTAAAAAATCCGGCGCCGCCAAATCCCAGTTGTTAGAAACAGAGGCACAAAAAAACGCTGATAAAAAACCTGCTTCCTGCTTCCTGCTTCCTGCTTCAAATATTTACTGGCGAATTGCGCGCCGCGCTGCGATTCTATTTATATTAGGATTGCTGCTAAATACATCTTCGATCGCCCTTGACGTACTTCTCAACAGCGCCCCCGTGGAAAACTTCGGTAAAATCCGCATCATGGGAGTATTGCAGCGCATCAGCTTAGCTTATTTTATCAGTGCGATCGCCATTCTCAACCTTTCCCCCCGCCATCAAAAACTGCTCGCTGTTGCCGTGCTTTTGGGCTATTGGGGTGCATTAACCGCATTTGCTGTAGGGGGGTACACTGCCGGCGCCCTCACGCCAGAAGGAAATTTAGGAGGATATGTCGATCGGCTAATTCTCGGTAGCCAACACCTGTACAAAGGCGGCCCCTTCGACCCGGAAGGATTGTTGAGTACCTTACCCGCAGTTGTCACAGTCCTGATCGGCTACTTTACCGGAGAATGGCTGCGAGTACAGCCAATCAAAACCCGCACCAGTATCAACTTAGCAATCTGCGGCCTCAGTTGCGTGGTAATCGGCCACTTGTGGGGATTTTTATTTCCGATCAACAAACAACTTTGGACAAGTTCTTATGTAGTTTTTACTGCTGGTTGGGCCTTGCTATTGCTAGCAGCTTGCTACGAAACAATTGAAGTGCGAGGTTGGCAATGGGGGAGGCCGTTTGAAATCATGGGATTGAATGCAATTTTCCTGTTTGTCGCTTCTGGTATTGTCGCCAGAATTCTCTTAAAAACTCATATCGGCAGCGGGGAAACTGCTCCAACTACCTACACTTGGATTTATGAAAACTGGTTTGTACCGTGGGCGGGGCCGCTGAATGGTTCCCTAGCGTTTGCCGTGACTGCGGTCTTATTTTGGTGGTTAATTTTGTATGGAATGTACCGCCGTGGTTGGGCGATTAAAATTTGAGTAGTTTGGTATGTAGTGGATATAACTCTTTTATGGGTAACGCCCGATCTACTTAAATCGGAGTGTGCCAGGTGCCAGATACTTGAAAGGCAGACTTCCTATGGCAAGTAGTAGTTAGTGGGGCTTGACATACAAAAGCCTTTTGCAGTAATATACACCCATAAAAGTTATCCTCCAACTAGTATATAAAAACTTATCAACAAAGTAGTAGTCATTTAAAAAGAGAAGAGGTGAATAGTTATGGCAAGAATGATTCCTAAAAAATTATCATCAAGAACTCAGAGCTACGCAGAAAAGACTCTCTTCCAAATTTTTGAAAAAAATCTGAGTGATGATTACGTTGTTTTTCATGGAGCCTGCTGGCAGCACATCGGATATGTCATTGAAGATAGGGAAGCTGACTTCATCATTATTCATCCCGATAGAGGTATTCTTATAGTAGAAGCTAAAGGAGGGAAGATAAGCTACGATCCCGTAAACATGGCTTGGTATCAGAACAAAGACAAGATGAAGATATCTCCTTTTGAACAAGCCAAACAAATTAAGTTTAGATTTTTGAAGTTTCTCAATAAATACAACGAATTTGAAAATAAAGATTTTTGTATTGGACATTGTGTGGCTTTTCCTGATATTGATGACGTGGTAAACAATCTACCCTCTGAAGCACCTCAAGAAATATTACTTTTACGTCCTCAGTTAGGAAATATTAGTGGCTGGATATTTTCTGTTTTCGATTACTACTATAAAGCAGAGAAAGTTTTTATAAAACTTGGAGAGCAGCGGACAGATTCAATCATTAACCTCATATTTCCCAGTACAGTGTTAAAAAAATATATTGCTAATGATATTGGTGAAAACAACCAAGAAATTCTTCAATTAACAGAACAGCAATTCGATATCTTGAATAATTTGTCGTTCCATCTTCAGTGTATTGTTCTGGGCTGTGCTGGTTCAGGGAAGACTCAGTTGGCAATAGAAAAAGCAAGAAGGTTATGCCAACATCTGGTTAAAACACTTGTAATTTGTAAATCTAATAACCTTTCCCTTTATCTCGCTGCTTCTTTACAAGATGAAATTAAAAGTGGGTACTGTATAGTTTCGAGTTTTGAAGAAATATACCCAAGAAAATCTCAGTTAACATTTGACTTTACAGCAATTATCCTTGATGAAGGACAAGATTTTGAGTTTAAGGAAACTAATTATTTGAAAAAGTTGATTCCAGATGATGGGATATTCTACATTTTCCAAGATAGTAATCAAAAAATTTCAAAAAATGCAAATAAATTTGCCCTTCAAGTACACCCGACTGTTTTAGATAAAAATTGTCGAAATACTGACAAAATATTCAAATATGCAGAGCCATTTGTCTCCTGTACTCATGCAATAAAGAGTTCCTTAATGAAAGGAATAGATGTAGAGTCTCGGGTATATGAAGATACAGACGACATATTTATTTTCTTAGAAGAAGATATTACCAATCTAGTGAATAATCATCATGTTTCCCCCAATCAGATTGTCATATTAACTGATATGTATTTATCATCTAAGTCCATACTTTCACAATATTCGCATATCGATCGTTTTGAGCTTAAACCCTATTCATTTAATAAAGATAAAAATACTATTCAGTGGTCTAATATAGGGATGTATAAGGGCTTGGAAAGTGATGTTATCATGTTATTTTTTGAAAAAGAAAAGAAATTGATACCAAGCAATTGGGATATCGCAGACAGATATGTTGGAGCAACAAGAGCAAAAAGCTTTCTTGTTGTTTATGAACCTCCCGATCGAGATATTGACTTTTAAGATTGGAATTTTACTGAGAATTCAAGCCTTCAGATTCATATTCTATTTCACTCTCTTCCAAAATCTCTTCAAAAGAAGCTAACCGGGGAGAATGATTTTCATATAAAGTTCCTATCTGATAAACAGCCTGTTGGATCGGTTTTGGTATTGGACGTTTTAAGTTATGAGAGACAAAGTCTTGCAAATGTCCATGATCGCCATCTCTTCTGAAAATCAGATAGTAAGCATATAGACAATTCAACTGCAATGCGATACAACTAATTTTCATTAGCTTAGTTATATGTTCAATAATTCTATTTCTGAGTTTTGTATTTATCCCTATTCTTTCTATATAGGTTAGCGCCCCCTTTCGTGGCTTAACCAGGTGATGAATAATTATAGTTTTGATAAAAATATTAACATCTTTATCATCAAATACTTTAAAAAGATATTGAAAGCTGATTTTTTGAATATCATTACTATAATCTAGTGCTATAAATTTTACAAACAACCAAGAGTAACTCTTCCAATATTTTGGGTACTTTTTGGACAATATATACAAACATTCCATCTGCTTAGTAAATGTTTGATTTTCTAATTTTGCATTCAGTTTAATTTTATTCATAAAAATACAGAATTTTTCTGCTTTATCTTCATCAAAATCGTCTATTTTTAGAACTTTTTTGGGATATTTTGAAAAATATAATTTCTCATATTGGTTGCTTGCTTTTTGAGGATCAATTTCTTTAATAATTTGGGTTTTATCTAGCTTTTTTTCGGGCTTATTTTGAGGATAATCCTCTTCTTCACACGGCCTTCCATAAACTCCACTTCTATTTGAATGTTTGATGAATTCAATGATTTTTTCTTGAGCTTCTATAATTTGGGTTTTGGAAGTATTTAAATTTAGTCCTATTTTTAGCAGAAATTCTTGTAAAATTATTAAAGCTTTTAATGATTCATTTTTATTGTTGGTAAAAAAAAAGCGAAAATCATCTACATATCTGCCAAATTTTACACCTAAATTAAATAAGGCTTCCTCAACTTCATGTAGTAATATATTGGTTGGCTATAAAGCCTTCGGCTGAATTGCCGATCGGTATACCTTGGGTATTGTATGTTTCACATAATTTTCCATCCACTATTGAATTGTAACAACTTGTGAATTTCAACGTCTTACTAAAGAGAATTATAAAATGACTTTCATTACTTATGTTGAGTTTTCGGGAAATTGCTGACAGGAGATATTCATGAGATATAGAATCGTAAAAAGATGAAATGTCTGTTTTAAGCAGACAACTGCTATTTTCGACTTGGGCTAATTGCCAAGCTATAAATTCTTTAAATCCTTCATAGTAAGGCTTATATAAATATCCCTTGGATTTCTGATTTTTTTCAAACTTTCTATCAAAACGATGTGAAAAGCAATTCCGAACAAACATAAAATCCAATAATTCAGCTAAGACAGATACAAAAATAAATTTGATTACTAAGTCTTTGAAGGGAGTGTATATCATTCTCCTGAAGAACATATCTGATTTGGGCAGATAAAATGAAAATGCTGTTTCGGGTTCATATAAACTGGGATATTTAAGAGAAATTTTAATTTCTTTAAATAGTTTTTTTTATTTTGTCGGTAGTAAGTTATTTCAATAAAGTTGCAGTAGGCATCTTCTTTGATTTGGTAGTAAATAGCATAGACATAGGCTCTTTCAAAAACTTCTTTTTTCTTGAGATGTTCAATCCAAAAATCTTTATTCATTAGTTTGATTGACTTAATGTTACCGATGAGCAATTCATTCAATGGGTCACGGCAAATCCAGAACGGCGGAGGGCATTAACGGAAGGATTGCCGATCGCACTTCTAATGATATGAGATAAGGGCGATCGATCTTCCGATCGGAACACCAGTTTAGGTTAAATTTCAAGGCAGGATGATGTATTATGCCGACCACTGCTCAAGAAATCTATATCCAAGTTGTCCGCACTTTATTACTAACAGAGCCGCTGCGCTGGGCAACTCTTATCCTCAACGAGTTATCACAGCCAAATCTCGCTCTAGTCGAGCCAAGTGATACCTGGACTGAGGAAGATTGTCTTGATGTCACAACCTTTTCTTTGCAATACGCAGCTACTATCGTTCATAACGACCCCGACATTTGAGGGGGAAATCTTGTGTCATCGGCACTCGGGTCCCGATGAAAACTCTGCTTGATTGTCTCGAAGCTGGTGATTCGCCCTGCGGAGTTTCTAGACCATTTTCCTAGTGTCAGCGCCGATCGAGCGATTTGAGTTCTGGCAATGATACGATCGCCACATAACAACGTTGATTGATGTCGACTTCCTCAACCTCGATCGCGCTTGGATCGGATTTCCGATCGCATCCCCGCCACAACTTCCACAAATTACCGCCCCAACCCCGCCCAGCTAAAGGATTTTGCCGATTTCTCGATCGCGCGCCACCCCTCCCTAACTATAAATGAACCCAAATCGCTAAAATTAAAAAAAGATACGTAATAGGCAGGCAGGCGTCAATGATCCCAACAGTTATAGAACAATCCGGTCGCGGCGAACGCGCTTTTGACCTTTACTCGCGACTCCTGCGCGATCGCATCGTCTTCTTGGGCCAACAGGTTGACTCAGACTTGGCTAACCTGATCGTTGCCCAATTGCTATTTTTAGACGCCGAAGATCCGGAGAAAGATATTTACCTCTATATCAACTCCCCAGGGGGTTCGGTAACAGCAGGTATGGGCATTTTTGACACGATGAACCACATCCGCCCCGACATTTGCACTATTTGTCTCGGTTTAGCAGCCAGCATGGGCGCTTTTCTGTTGAGTGCCGGCGCTAAAGGCAAGCGGATGAGTTTGCCTCACTCCCGGATTATGATCCACCAACCTCTAGGCGGAGCTCAAGGCCAAGCAACCGATATTGAAATTCAGGCCAAAGAGATTTTGTACCACAAACGCCGCCTGAACGAACATCTTGCCAACCATACCGGTCAGCCGCTTTCCCGGATTGAAGAAGATACCGAACGGGATTTCTTCATGTCTGCTGAAGAAGCAAAGGACTACGGATTAGTCGATCAAGTGATCGATCGCCGTCCTTCTGCCAGCAGACCGATCGCCGCTGTCGTCTAAATGAAAAGTTAAAAATCAAAAATGGGGAAATATTCTTCATTTTTGATTTTTAATTTTTAACGGTCATATAGCAGTTTTCAGTTGAGTGAATTAATTACAGATATCGGGCGCTGGACACGGCGCCGTGCCCGGTGTCACTACTGTATTTCATAGAATTGAAAACTGCTATATGTAGCTTTTTTTCAAAAAAACACAACACTTAGAAACCCGTTTCTGTAGGGTGCCCACGGATCACCCTACATAATTACTAAGGCAAAGATTCGAGATATTGCAGGAAGTCGAGCAATTCTTCTTGATTTAAGAAATGGCGCGCTTCTTTGCCATAACCTTGTTTGAGATAATCTTTTCCTTGGCTGGGAGTCCACTTCAACCGCTGGATTTCCTCAGTGGTTCTGCTGTAGATTTCCAGATATTCTAGGAAGTCCACCAACTGTTCGCTAGAAAGCTCTCTCTGGGACGACTTGCCGTAATTGTGTTCGAGACAGTCAGTTTCTTGTTTCTTAGTCCATTTCAAGCGCCTGAGGATTGCCTCTATATGGGCGATCGTATCAGAATTATCCTCGATCGCATCGCTCGGGATTCCCACCGCGATCGGTTGCAATTCCCTGACTTGGGCCGCACCCTGTAGCAGTTCACTTTGGCTAGCAGTCGGCACATCCAGTTGGGCGATCGGTTCGCCGTAGCTGGAAGAAAGCCAAGCGTCCGAGTCTAACTGCTTCGGTACAAATCCAGTAGCCTCCGCCCGATCGACCGTTGGCGGCAGCGGTTCCGCTACAGGTGCGATCGGCTCTTCATTTAATTTCGCTTCCGTCTTGACAAAATTGCTGGGATGTGGTAAGGGCAATTTGTCGGCAACAGGCATTTCTAGAACAGGAAGAGGAGCAAGAGCAGGCCCAAGCGGAACGGGAACAGCATCGGTCGGGGGAACGGGAACAGCAGCAACCGGAGCAACCGGAGCAACCGGAGCAACCGGAGCAACCGGAGCGGGAGAAACACTGGCGCTGGGACGATCGGGCGCAGCAAATCCGAGGACAGCGATCGCTCGCAACCGGGCGCGGTCTTCAGCATCCTCAACAGACTCAGCAGCAGACATAGCCGTAGCAAGAGTTTGGCCGTCAACCTGAACCAGACAGCGAACAACAAACTTACCGTGATGAACAGTCAGCAACTCACAGATTAACTGTCCAGCGGGATAAAGGGCGCGAAATTCAGCAAACATAATTTTTTGACCCCGAAACCAGAAGGGGCTTATGACTTAAGTGTAGTACAGCCCTAAGAAAACAATTTTCTGAAAGCACCTATTCAACATACAATAAATTAAAGGTGAGTCATCCGCGCAACCTTTCACGCCACTAAACCCCATCCCACATCCAGCGGTTTAAGCTAACAAGCATCGGGCGTCATTTCTACCTATAGGAGATGACACAGCAACTAGCAAAAGTAGTAAAAGTCTCCGGTTTTGTGTACCTTGCACTTTCTACAGCACAGATTGCTCCCGACCCGCTCGTTGCACCTCCGTCCGCAAGGGCAGATCGCGTGCAAAAAACAGGGGCATCGCAGCAGCGAGGTACTAGCAATTTTGCCTCGATCCGGTAAATTCTTTGCTAAAGCAAGAGGCAAGAGGCACTTCAAAAGGAAGAAGGAACAAGGCAGAAGGAACAAGGCAGAAGGAAGAAATGCAAATTTTCTCGCTCTCAATCTCTCCATCTGCTCATCCTCGACTCAAGCCATTGCTTTCAGTATCGAGCCATCTTTTAAGAACCGACAGGGGCTTTCTAATTCGCGAAGTGCTCGGCGCTGCTGACCTAAAAGCAAACAAACCAACGCTAAAAAATTGTATTGGGTAATAGCGTGCGGGACTGTTTTCTGAACCGTCAGCAGTCAGTTCAAGACAGACAGCAGACAATTAGCACGAAGCCGGTGTCGGGAGAGAATATCAAAAAATCCTCGCGCTCAAACAAGGTGGCTGTGCTCGCGTCTCCACCTATTAACCCGTGCAGTTGTTGGGAAGCAGGCACAGCTTCCGGCCCGAGGGGGTGCGGCTGATTTCGCCAAAATAAGACTAATTGCTGGAAACAAGAGGATCGATCGCTACATGGAATTTTCTATCGCTGCACTGCTGGCAAATTTTACAGAAGACAAATTAGTGGCCCCTAAAGCATTGGAGAAAAAACTCGACTGCAACGACGCCACCAGTCAACTCAAACTTCAAATCGCATTAGAAGCTCTAGAGAAAATTGGCATATTAGTCAAAGACAAAGGCCGCTATCGCCGAGTAGCTGAAGACGACGTAGTAGAAGCAAAACTGCGCTGTTCGAGCAAAGGATTTTGCTTTGCTATTCAAGACGCTGAAGGCTCAGAAGACGTTTACGTGCGGGAAAGTCACCTCTCGACAGCTTGGAATGGCGATCGAGTCTTAGTCAAAATCATCAAAGAAGGTAGCCGCCGCCGCTCGCCCGAAGGCGAAGTCATGCTCATCCTCGAACGCGCCAACCCCTCGGTACTGGCGCGAGTCAAGCAAACATCCACTCCCACCGGCCGCCTCAGCTACAGAGCAATCCCCCTGGACGATCGCCTGCTGTTTGAACTAGACTTGCTCCCAAACGGCACAAATCTCCAAGAGGCGATCGACCACCTAGTACACGTCGAAGTCAAACGCTACCCCCTCGGCACCCATCGACCAGTCGGCAAAGTCGTACAGGTACTCGGTTCCGACGCCGAAGCCGCTGACGACCTCGACATCGTATGCTGCAAACACGACTTGCCGCGATCCTTCCCCGCCGCCGTCATCAAAGCAGCAGAAAATTTGCCCAGCAAAGTCAAAAAAACCGACATCAAAAAACGGCTAGACTTGCGTAACATCCTGACTGTTACCTTCAGCAAAAACGAACCGGCAACAACCAACAGCGAAAACGATGCGGCCCAAGCCCAGGAGGAAAATCTCTCCGAAGGAGCAGCCGAAAACGAGTTTGACCCGACATCATTCCTGTCCGATCCGCCAGTGGAACGCGCTTTGTCGATCGAAACCCTGAAGTCCGGCGGCTGGCAAGTAGGAATCCACATCAGCGACGCCGCCGAGTACGTACAGCCAGAAACCCCGATCGACCGCGAAGCCCGCAAGCGAGGCACTGCCGCCCATCTGGGAGAAAAAATCATCGCCGTACTGCCAGAAATCCTCAACGAGCGCTGCTCTCTGCTGCCAGATACCGAACGGCTGGCCTTCAGCATACTGCTCACCGTAGACGAATCAGGAGAACTCCTAGAATACGAAATTCAAACCAGCGTCATTCAAATTGACTACCACCTCACCTACCAGCAAGCTCAAGCAATTCTCGAACCAGGCGAGGCCCAAGAGCACCCTTTATCCTCCGCCCTCCGTCCTTTCCTCGATCAAATAGGGGCGGCCTCAAAGGCTGCCAGACAGGCAAGGCTCAAGCGGGGAGCTTTTGAACTAAATTTGCCCGACGCTAACTCTCACTTCGACGACGAAGGCGAATTAGGAGCTTTTGCAGTCGCTCCCCCCGCCCAGTCGGCGGTCTCCGAGTTGGTTGTACTCGCCAACCAAGCTGTCGCCACTCACCTGCAAGCCTTGGGAGTCCCAGCAATCTACCGCGTCCAGCCGATGCCAGACCCGGCAGACATTCAAGAGTTCATCAAACTCTCGAACAACCTCGGAGGCGAACTGTATCTCGAAAGCGAAGAAGAAGTTCTGCCCTTTGACTTTCAGCGATTTACCCAGCAGTTTGCCGGGCTCAAGTCCGAAAGAGTTCTCACCTATCTGCTAGAGGACACCATGAAGCCCGCTGTTTACAGCACAACTCCCAAGCCGCACTTCGGTTTGGCGCTGTCAGAGGGTTACACGCGCTGCACTTCGCCGCTTTCCCGCTACGCCGATTTGCTGGTGCTGCGGGTGTTGCAAGCGGTGTTCGAGCAAGGCCGCAGCAGCCGCACAACACGGGCTAAGGAAAAAGTTGACTTGCACCATTCCTCCTGTCACGGTCAAATTACTTGGAACGTTCTCCCCCCAGACTTGCACCACGAATTTGAGACTGAGTTTGCATCGGTAGTAGTACACCTAACCGAACGCGAAAGAGTTGCTGAAGACGCTGAAAGCGATTTGCAGGGATTGAAGAAAACCGGATTGATGAAAGAACGCACCGGTCAAACTTTCCAGGGTTTGATTACTGGCGTGCAGTCTTACGGTTTCTTTGTGGAAATTGAGGTGCGGCCGCCCGAGAGCGACATCTTGCGTGTTGAGGGATTGGTGCACGTTTCTTCGCTGAAGGATGACTGGTACGAATATCGATCGCGCCAGCAAACTCTGGTGGGCCGCAAAAACCGCAATCAGTACCGTTTGGGCGATCGGGTAGAAGTTCAAGTCAAGAGTGTTGACTACTACCGCCAGCAAATTGATTTAGTTGCAGTTGGTGGTGGCAGCCAAGCTTTTGATGATGATGAATAGTTAGCTGACAGTTGACAGTTGACAGTTAACTTTTATCAATACTTAGTTGTCACGATCTAGCAACTAAGTATTAATAAGTTGGCTGCCAACTATACTCAGCAATCATCAAAAAATAATTAAGGGCTAATATCCAATCCGGTAGCATCGTCGGGCATCAAATCCAGTCAAAACTCAACAATCACGGACGGTGCAACCTGAATTTATATAATTTATCTGCGTTAATCTGTGTTAATCTGCCTGTATCTGCGGTGAAAAAAAGAGAATTTGTCGGACCGCAGATGACAAGGGATTGACGCTGATACACGCAGATTAAGAGAAGAGATAAATGAAGAATTCCGATGCTAACAGATTTGATATAACAACTAATTACTAACAACAGTCAGCCGTCAACTAACAAATAACTAATGACGAATAACTACCCCCTCATTGTAGGAGTTACCGGTGCATCAGGACTGATTTATGCGGTGCGAACTCTGAAGTTTCTCTTGGAGGCCGATCGAGCTATTGAACTGGTCGCTTCTAAGTCTACTTACATGGTTTGGCAAAGCGAACAGAACATCCGAATGCCTGCAGAACCGACTCTGCAAGAGGAATTCTGGCGGGAACAAGCAGGAGTACCCACAGCAGGTAAACTCCGGTGTCATCCGTGGCAAGATGTCGGTGCTAATATTGCTAGTGGCTCGTTTCGCACCCAAGGGATGATGATTATTCCCTGTAGCATGAGTACACTAGGCAAGTTGGCGGCTGGCTTGAGCTCGGATTTGCTCGAAAGAGCGGCCGACGTTCAACTCAAGGAAGGGAGAAAATTGGTACTTGTGCCTCGGGAAACGCCTTTTAGCTTGATTCACTTGCGGAATTTGACTACCTTGGCAGAAGCTGGAGCTAGAATTGTGCCAGCGATTCCCGCTTGGTATCACAATCCGCAAACTATTGAAGATTTGGTAGACTTTGTGGTGGCTCGCGCTTTAGACCAGTTGGGGGTTGATTGCGTTCCTCTCAAACGCTGGAAGGAAGAGGATTAATAATTAGTCATTAGTCATTAGTTATTAGTCATTAGTCATTTACAAATTAAAATTTGATATGCGTCCTGTTTTTTTGCTAGTGATTGTGGTAGGGCTAACTATTTTTGCCCTGCAAAATGTGGAGCCGGCTTTATCGCTGGTGTTTTTGGGTGTTCGATCGCCTGCTGTGCCCTTATCTATCTGGATTTTGCTGAGCATGGCGGTGGGAGCTCTCACATCTTTATTGATTTCTGGTTTGCTCGCTTTTTCAAATTATCTATCTGCAACGCGAGACCGCACCGGCCGATCGAGTCGCAGCCGTCCCGATACTTTCCCAGAGGACAGCAGAACGCCTTACACGCCACCTCCCCCTCCTAGAAAACAGGAAATTGACCCGGCTTTGAATAGGGAAAATAGTCAAACTCAGGCTGCTGGTTCCTACCGAAGTGAGTACGGCACGTCGGCGGGTTACAGTGCCCGGACTTTCTACCAAGAAACTCCGAACCCGGATGCGGTCAAGGATTACGCTCAATCGGGGACTTATCAAACGGCAGATGATGAGGACGATTGGGTTTCTGATGGCTCAAAATCCGGCTCTCAAGACGGCGATGATGATTGGGGGGACGATCGCGATTTTTCCGCCGAGCCTGGGGTAAATGACGTTGCAGGGGCAAATCCGAGGGATTACGAAGCTAAACAGGAACCCAAAAGCCAGTCTTGGGCTGGCTCGGTATACTCTTACGGCTATCGAGATCCAAACCAGTCTGGGGTGGGGCAAACTGAGTCTGTATACGATGCAGACTATCGGGTGATTGTTCCCCCGCAAGAGGCGATACCTAACCCCGCCGATGGAGTACCGAAAAATCCTAGTGCAGAAACAGAGGATGATTGGGGATTGGATGAGGATGATGAGTTTGAGGAGGACGATAGCTCCAGTGGCGGCTCGATTAACCTGAAAAAATAGAAAAATATGGGAGGATTTGGCGGTGGATTTGTTGAGGGGAGCGAATATCTATCTCGTTGGGATGATGGGTGCGGGAAAAACAACGGTGGGGCGGCTTTTGGCAAAAACATTAAAATACCGTTTTTTTGATACTGATGAACTAATTGTTCGAGTTGCTAATCAGTCAATTGCTGAGATTTTCGATCGAGAAGGGGAAGATGCTTTTCGGGAACTGGAAACTAAAGTGCTCGGTGAGTTGTCTGCTTATAAAAATTCGGTCGTGGCTACCGGCGGCGGCATTGTGGGGCGATCGATGAATTGGGGTTACTTGCACTACGGTGTAGTGGTTTGGCTGGATGTCCCTGTAGATCAACTGTACGCTAGACTCGGTTCGGACACCGCTCGACCCCTACTGCGGGAGGGGGAGCTCAAATCTAAGCTGCAAAGCCTTTTGAACGAGCGAGAGCGTTTCTACACTCAAGCAGATGTCCGAGTTTGCATTCGTGGAGGCGAAAAACCTGAAGAAGTGGCGCGTCGGGCGATCGAGGAAATCAAAAAAGTTATCAAACCAGAAACCGCGCCCGAGCTCAATTGATACATTCACAAACCGGGTTTCTGAGAAAATAACAGGTTTCTAAGGACTTTTGATATCAGTTCCAAAAAATAATACAAACAGACGCAAGATCCAAACCACAAGCTTCCTCAGTCATTCCCAAAATCTAAAATCTAAAATCTAAAATCTAAAATCGTAGGACTTCGCTAAAAATAGTGGTTTTTGCCGCTCGTGTGTCCGTTTAACCGCCCCATGTTTGGGAATCAACCGGGTTTGAGTGGATGCGATGCGTAAGTTTTATAAGTATGAGGATGTGGCGATGCGGAGATTTTCTACAAAAACTAATGGCAGACTCGTCTGATGCGTTAAAGTCGGCTATTGAGTTCTCCCTAAAAATAAAATGGCCCCACCGCTGACGGGCTGTAGGGCGCAAGGACAGTTAAACGCTAACTTGATTGTCGGGAAATTTAGCATTGATGCTATCCTCCTATGTGACGATTTTACGATCGTCCATTCACTCATCAACTTTCCCGTATCAAAAAATGTAACCCAGCACCGATCGAATTCAACCTGTCCTATTCTAAAAACAATACCTCATGCATTCTGACGAGCAGCTCTCTAAAGCTGCTTTTTTATTGCGATCGAGTTTTTGGCTGCCTGAGTTGCGGGATCTTGCAAATAACATTTTGAGCAACAGTCGCTACACCTCAATACTGCCATAGCGGTTTTTAGTTCCACTCCAGGTTTGTCGGTAATTGGTAATTGGGAATTAGTAACGCGCAACGGGGAATCGACCATTGACAAGCTTTACCTCACCAGGCTTGAAAACTGCTATGATTGCGGCGCGGAACGGGGCATTAATCCGGGGGTGGGGGATTGAAAAAAAATGAGCTGTATTTATTGAGGGGCGATCTGATAGTTTTCTGCTAAATATCCGTTGCGAGTTGTAGAATTTGGTTGGGTGAATTTCCCCTTCGCAATTAAGAGAATACCAGCCTGCCGGTTTTTAACCAAAACTCGATCGCTCCGCCCAACGCCACACCTGCTAAAGAAATGGTAGTTAATATTACAAAAGCCCGCCAATTTTTCCCACCAGATATTTGAATATCGAGTCTTGCCAAAGCTGCGGCTGAAATTAAGAGTAAACAAGTAGCAAAAAGGTGCAGCCAGGCAACTATTACCACTGCCAGAAAAGCTCCTACAATAATAGAAAGAAAAGCACCCATATCACTCGAAAACCATCCCCTAACTAAGGCTTTTGTGTTTCTCATCGGGAATGACAAAACGATAGCCAACACAAAAATTGAAGCTAGGGCTAAAAACCAAGTCAGGTGCGGGGGAACATCAAACTCAGATAATTTCCAGCCAAAGGTGAAATAAGTAACAAAAAGTAGAGTTAGGGAAACCCAAGAGTTTTTTTTCATCCGATGGCAAATTTAGGAGAACCAGGAAAAAAAGATGACGATCCCGATGAGTTTGTACAGGGCCTAGAGGTTAGTAGAAATAGCTTGCACGGGACAGGTAGGGATGCACTGCTCGCACACGATACACCGCGATCGAGCAAAACTTAGTTTAAAGCTTTCTGCGTCAAGGGTCAAGGCTTCGGTCGGGCAAACGCCCGTACACAAACCGCAGTGAACGCAGATATCTTCGTCTATGAGTATTTCCCGGCTGGCTAGGGAAACGCTGATGTTTTGCGATCGCATCCAGTCGATCGCGGCTTCTAGTTGGTCGATGTCCCCTGATAACTCTAGCACCAGTTTGCCCACTTGGTTCGGAGCCACCTGAGCGCGGATAATGTTGGCTGCCACATTAAAATCCTTTGCGAGTCGATAGGTGACAGGCATTTGGATCGATCGTTGCGGAAACGTCAGTGTTACCCGTTTTTTCACCCTGCAAGTCCTCGGTAATTTACAAACAATCTTTGTTATCTTATGTTTTAGCGCACTTGGTCTAATTCTGGGCTCTTCAAAAATTTTTGTGAGATTGGTCTGATTATCTCAAAATGTGGTATAATCTTAATTTATTATTAACAATAAAAACCTAGAAATAAAACAGCAATCTATTTTATGACCCAGAATTCGCCCAACTCAACAGTCGCCCCCGCCGCCAAAAATCCCGAAACAAAAGTAGCCACGCGCCTCAGAAACTTATTGATCGTGTTAGCAGCGATCGCCCTTTCAATATCCCTATTCTTCGGGGTGCGAACTCAAACGCCGACAACTACCCTCACCGAAATGGCAAAAACCTCCGCACCCCTAGAAACAGCTTTAGCAAACGGCAAGCCGACGCTGATGGAATTTTACGCTAATTGGTGTACTAGCTGTCAGGCAATGGCTAACGATCTGAGCGAAATCAAACAGAAATATGCCGAACCGCTGAATTTTGTAATGCTGAATGTAGACAATGACAAATGGCTGCCAGAAATCACAAAATATCGAGTAGACGGCATTCCGCACTTTGTCTATTTGAACGATAAAGGCAGCGCCGTTGCTGAAACGATGGGCGAAATGCCGCGCAGTATTATGGAAGATAACTTAGAAGCTTTAATTGCAGGAAAACCTCTGCCCCACGTCCAAGCTGGCGGTCAAATTTCTAATTTTACTCCCCCCACAGGACCTGTGAAAACAAGTAGCTCCGACCCCCGCGCCCACGGCAGTCAAGTACAGTAAAAGAAGGAAGAAGGAAGAAGGAAGAAGGAAGAAGGAAGAAGAAAGAAGGAAGAAGGAAGAAGGAAGAGGGAAAAGGGAAGAAGACTTTAGGAACAGGCATCTTGCCTGTTCCTGATTGCGATAACTTACAGAGATTCAAAAGCCCCTGGCAACTTCTCTCGCTGTCTATTTTGGGCGATCGACTACCTCTAAAGAAATATTCACAAAAACTTTTGGGAAAATTTATTAAGATTTATTATACTCCTCGTAAGGTGCGTCAGTAGATATTCTCTCACCCCCCAGAGAAATTTAAGACGCTGGGCACCCTACAAGAATTAATCTGACTGACTGGGTAAACTTTTCAATTCTAAAATCTAAAATCTAAAATCTAAAATCTAAAATCCAATGACCGCCGATAAACCCGGATTCAGCATTAGCGCGACCGCGATTCGCCGCCACATCGGCACCCTCATGCTGACACTTGCCATTATAGTCGTGGGCATTTTCTACATAACCCAACTGCCCGTTGACTTGCTGCCCTCCATCACCTATCCCCGCATCAGCGTGCGCTTAGACGCCCCCGGAGTCTCCCCAGAAGTCGCCGTTGACGAAATTACCCGCCCCCTCGAACAAGGACTTTCCGCAACAGAAGGAGTCACGCAAGTTTTCTCCCGCACTCGCGAAGGACAAGTCAGCGTCGATTTATTCTTTAAACCGGGCGGCGATATTGACCAAGCCCTCAACGACGCTACAGCCTCCGTCAACCGCATTCGCAACCGACTTCCCGATACAGTTGAATCGCCAAATCTGTTTAAATTTGACCCTTCTCAACAGCCGGTTTACGAATTTGCCCTGACTTCAGACTCGCGCCAAGGGGTAGATTTGCGGGTATTTGCCGATGAAGAATTGGCCAGGGAAATAAACGTGATTCCCGGAGTAGCTTCCGTTGACATTTCCGGCGGCGTTCAAGAAGAAATTCAAGTTAATATTGACCTGAATCGGCTGCAAAGTTTAGGAGTTAATCTTAACGACGTTTTTAATGCTTTGCGCGAGCGCAATTTAGACACTTCCGGCGGCCGGCTGCGGCAAGAATCAAACGAACCGCTGGCGCGCACAATCGGCCGCTTTAAAAATGCGACAGAAATCGCCAATCTTTCCTTTCAAGTATCTGGTTCTAACCCGCCCAAACGAGTTTACCTGCGCGATTTTGCAAAAGTAAATGACGGTACAGAAGAACAGCGAGTCAAAGTTTTTCTCAATCAAAAACCAGCCGTTAAAATTAGCATCTTGAAACAGCCGGACGCCAACACCATTACTGTTGTAGACGGAGTAAAAAATCGCATCAAAGAAATGCAGGAGTCAGGCTTAATTTCGGCAGACATGACCGTAGTTACGACCTTAGACGAATCCCGATTTATCCGCAATTCCTTAGCCGATGTGACCAATTCGGGAGTTTCCGGCGCAGTCCTCGCCGCGATCGCAGTTTTGTTCTTTTTAGGTTCCCTGAGACAAACCCTGATTATCTCTCTGACTATTCCCCTGTGTACTCTAGCAGCCATTATTTTAATGCGGCTGTTCGGCTTGTCGCTGAACTTGTTTAGTTTAGGCGGTTTAGCGTTAGGAATCGGTCAGGCGATCGACACCAGCGTAGTTATTTTAGAAAATATAGTAGTCGGTCTAGACAGCAACCCTCATCTGAAAAAAGGCAGAATCAAAGATCGAAAAGAACGCACAATAGAAGAGTCAGTATTGCGGAGTGAAGAAGTAGAATCAGCAATGGTTGCCTCAACAGCAGCGAACTTAGTATCAGTGCTGCCATTTTTGCTGATTGGCGGCTTCTTTTCGCTGCTATTTAACGAATTAATATTGACAATTAGCTTTGCAGTAGCGGCGTCTCTGTTAGTAGCTTTAACTGTAGTGCCGATGCTGACTTCTCGCTTGATGGGAATCTCTTATTCCAGCGGTATCAATCAGTTCGGGCCGATAAAACATTTTAACCGCGGCTTTGAAAACGGTACGCGTGCCTACGGTTCAATGCTGTCAAAAGTCCTGGGTTTGCGGTTAATTATCATTGCAGTCGCTTTTGTCATTTTAGGCGGCGGCACTTGGGTGATGGCAGGTCAAATTCCCCAAGAGATTTTGCCGAGAGTTAATACAAGTCAAGCTCGATTATTTGCTTCGTTTCCTCCGGGTACTAACTTGGAAACAAATCAAAAAGTGGTTGCCGCCGCCGATAAACTTCTGCTCGCACAGCCAGAAACAGCCTACACTTTAACGACAGCGGGAGGGCTGCTTTTCGGCAACAATACAGTGGAAAATTTGCTCAGGGGAAGCAGCACAATCACGCTAAAACCAGGTACGAATACTATCGCTTTTACGGAAAGAATGACTGAGGAATTCAAGAAACTTGACGTTCCTAAAGGAACTCGCCTCCGGCTAGTTCCAGAATCGATTAGGGGTTTAGTTTTAACTAATTCCCCAGTGCGGGGCGGCGAAATTGATGTGATAGTTCAGGGGCCAACTGAAGAAGTATTGCAGCAAGCAGGCAGTCAGATATTAAAAGAATTAGATGAGAAGGTAAAATTAGCCCGGTTTCGGCCGGAGGCAGACCCGGCGCAGTCAGAAGTGCAAATTCGTCCAGACTGGGAAAAGGCTGCGGTGTACGGGCTGACGGCCCAAGACATTGGGGAGACGATTCAGACAGCAATTGAAGGTGCTGTTCCGACTCAATTGCAGCGGGGAAACCGTTTGGTAGATGTGCGGGTGCAGTTCGATCGCACTTCTGTAAAAAATACTTCCCAACTCGGACAAATTCCCTTATCTGGCGGCAATAACAGCATCGTCCGTTTAAGCGATGTGGCCAATATTACGATCGGCAAAGCACCAGGAGAAATTCAGCGTCTCAACCAGCGGCAAGTTTTCTTAGTTGTCGGAAACTTGAATAAGGGTGCAAGTCTCGGCGATGCTGTCCAGCAAGTCGATGCAGTTTTATCAGAAATGAAGTTGCCGCCAGGAGTAAGCATTGTGCCGAGTTCGGCTGCTGAAACTAATCAGCAATTGCAAACTTCTCTAAAACTTTTGGGCGGGTTGGCGACTTTTTTAGTGTTTGTAGCGATGGCGGTGCAGTACAATTCCTTGGTTGACCCGCTGGTGATTTTGCTGACAGTGCCGCTGGCATTGGCTGCGGGTATATTCGGGCTTTATGTGACCAAAACTGCGATCGGTGCGACGGTGATGATCGGTGCAATTTTGCTAGTGGGAATTGTGGTGAATAACGGCATCATTATGATCGAGTTGGCGAACCAAATTCTGGAAGAGGAAAAGGTCGATCGCACTACAGCAATTCTCAGGGCGGCACCTCAGCGCTTGCGACCGATTTTGATGACAACTATTACTACAGTTTTGGGTTTGTTTCCCCTAGCTTTGGGAATTGGAGAGGGTTCGGAGTTTCTGCAACCTTTGGGTGTGGTGGTGTTTTCCGGTTTGTCGCTGGCGACGCTGCTGACGCTGTTTATTATTCCCTGTTTCTATATTTTGCTGCACGATTTCTTTGGGATGTTTGCAGCGAAGAAGAAGCCGCAGACGGTTGCTATTCCCGTGCAGAAGGCGGCGAGAAAGACTCCGAATTTGTAAAATGTAGTGTCAGCTTTTTACGCACTTCGACGCAATCCGGCAGGGGTTTAAACCCCTGCCTCAAAGCGAAAGTCGGTTAAAACCGACTGTAGATTTTGACGGGAAGGGCGATCGATTTTAGTCCTCTTTCAGAGGACTTTAGCTATGAGACAGGCAGGGGTTTAAACCCCTGCCTCAAAGCGAAAGTCGGTTAAAACCGACTGTAGATTTTGACGGGAAGGGCAATCGATTTTAGTCCTCTTTCAGAGGACTTTAGCTATGAGACAGGGAATTCATTCCCTGTCGGAGTGTCGGATTTACCAACAATACCGCTACTGCATTTGAGGTGAAGTTGACGCGGCAAGAATTAGTGGGTAAGGTGCGTCATTAAACATTCTATGACTCCCAAAAGAAATTCCCGACTGACGCACCCTACGAGAATTAGTGTGTTTGACATCCGAAACATTTTATGTTACAATAAATACTACACAAAAAACTGGCAAAACAAACTTAAACAAAAATGCCCTACGAAAAATTAGACATATCAGCCCCAAAACCAGTATTATCTTGGGCAAATCACGCCCTCGGCGAAAAAGAAACCAAGATGACCGCAAACGTAGCATCTTTGCCCTTTGTATTCAAACACGTCGCACTAATGCCCGACGTACATTTAGGCAAAGGTGCTTTAGTCGGTTCAGTAATTGCCACAAAAGAAGCGATTATTCCGGCTGCGGTGGGCGTGGATATTGGCTGCTTTACTGATGATACACAAATTCCTCTAGTTGATGGCAAATCTTATGCGATCGGAGAACTGGCTAGGAGTCAAAAAGAATTTTTTATCTACTCCTGTACAGAAACAGGCCGAATTGTTGCTGCTAAGGCTACAGCCAAATTAACTAGAAACAATGCCGCACTGGTTAAAGTGGTACTGGATAATGGAGAAGAAATCAAATGCACTCCCGATCATCAATTCATGTTGCGGAATGGTGAATACCGAGAAGCGCGGGATTTGACAACTGGAACCTCTTTGATGCCCTTTTATTCCAAACTAGATAAGGATGGGTATACCTTAGTACAGCAAAACTATTCCGGTAGATGGCAGAAAGCTCATTGGATGATTGCTCGTTCTGGTTTGTTAGGAGACATACCATCTTTCCCCAATCAGAGAACAGTGATTCATCACAAAAACTTTGATACCGCAGATAATAGACCAGAAAATTTAGAATTCATGGGTAATAATGACCACTCAGCCTATCACCGCTCATTGGTTGATAGAAACACCTATTGGCAATCCCTGGAATTTGAACAGAAAAGAAAGCAAGCCCTAGCTGATAAAGCTCAAACCTCAGACGGACACAGATATTATGCAGAACGCGGCACGAAAAATATTCTTAAGTATATGGAGAAAAATCCCCAACACTTCAGAGAGTCAGTTGCAGGGAATGGCGAACGAGGAAAGCAGTATCTAATTAATTACAATCAGAGTGAAAAGGGGAAAGCAAAGAGTAAAGAAATTGCTAATCGGCTATACACTTGTGAGACTTGTGGAGATCAAATTAAAACTCCTATCGGGCTTCACAATCATCGGAAAAATCAGCACGGCTACAACCACAAAGTAGTTGATATTATTCCTTTAGTTGAAAAGGAAGATGTCTATTGCCTAACAGTTCCCGAATACGGCAACTTTGCGTTAACTGCAGGAGTATTTGTCCATAACTGCGGTATGATGGCTGTGAAAATGCCTTTCACCGCCCACAAATTAGAAGGCAAACTCAAACAAATTAGACTCGATATCGAAGCGGCGATTCCTGTGGGATTTGCAGAAAATAAAGAAGTAGAAAAAACAGTCACCAACTGGCAAGGATGGGGGGAGTTTAAGGAACTTCATCAAGGTGTGCAGCATCAAAAGAATAAAGCCTTAAAACAAATGGGCTCCCTCGGCGGCGGCAATCATTTTATTGAGGTTTGCGTTGATACTGAAAACTTTGTTTGGCTGATGCTGCATTCCGGTTCTCGCGGCATTGGAAATTTGCTCGCACAGCAGCACATCGAGACTGCTAAAGATTTAGCTAAACTGGCAGAAATTAATCTGGCTGACAAAGATTTGGCTTATTTTGTAGCGGGTACGCGGGAGTTTGCGGCTTACTGGCATGATTTGCAGTGGGCGCAAGATTATGCTCGTTTTAATCGCGATGTAATGATGAATCGGTTTAAGCGAATTGTGGAAAAGCACGTCGCGGGCGGCAAATCTGTTAAGCCGTTATTAGAGGTGAATTGCCACCACAATTACGCGGAAAAAGAGGTGCATTTTGGCGAAGATGTGTATGTGACTCGCAAGGGTGCCGTGCGCGCGGATGTTGAGGATTACGGGATTATTCCGGGCTCGATGGGGGCGAAGTCTTTCATTGTTAAGGGTAAAGGTAATGTTGAAAGTTACTGTTCTTGTGCTCACGGTGCGGGGCGCTTGATGTCTCGCACTCAAGCGAAGAATGTATTCACTCTCGATGATTTTGTGCGGCAGACTGAGGGGGTTGAGTGCCGGAAAGATGAGCAATTTTTAGATGAAATTCCGGGGGCTTATAAGCCGATTGATGAGGTGATGAGTCAGCAGTCGGATTTGGTGGAAGTTGTGGCGACTTTGAAGCAGGTGGTTTGTGTCAAGGGTTGAATTTAAGGGAAGCTATAAAGGCAATAGCCCTTGAGCACGTAGTCTAGCAGCAAAAGGAGATTCGCCAGCTTCAATTTCTGCCTGTTTAACATACTCTTTTCGTCGCTTGATTTCTGCATCGAGTTCTTGTTTGCCATCCCAATAATAAGCTAAGGCAGAAAGAATTTGGCTCATAGTTAAGTAGCGATGATTGAGGTGTAATTCTGCTGGACTCCCACCATAAGCTATCTGAGATTCGACTAATTCAACGACTTTCATCGTAGTTCCGGCTATGATGGGAACATTGTCTTCGTTCAGTTCTATATATTTATACTCGGTCTTTGTAAGTGTCCTGGTTTCTGGTTTGTCGATCGGCTCTTAAATAGGATGTCTATTTTCTAGTATACTTCGCCGAATCCATGCTACAACAGCAGCGACTAAATCGGGTTGGCTGGGTGAAAAAGTTGGCAAGGGAATATTTCCTTGTTCGCACACCACACAAATCGCGCGATCGAATTTGCTTAAAGCTTTCAGAAATGAATCGTTAAATCCTGTGGGCGTGGCTGAGAGTGCGGTGGAATCGTAGCAGATGAAAAACAGGGGAATTTCGCTTTGGCGGCGCAGGGAATTCCAATAGAGTTTGAGTTTTTGCATTGTATCTGGATACCCATTCTGCCACTCTGGACAATTTTGATTTAGAATTTCATCGTAAATTTCTTGGGCGGGGTTATCCGGGTCGATGAATTGGTGAGTGTCGATGCAAATTAGTTTTACTTTGCTGCATAGATCGGGTCGATCGTTAATGGCTTCGGCAAGGATTTGGGGTAAGTTTGCTAAGTTGAGGCTTGCTGTTGCGGAGTCGGTAAGGGTGTCTGGATGCCAAGCTTGATAGAAGTCGGGGTAAGATAGATTTTCAGAGCATTGCCAGAGGAATTCCCAGCAAATTTTGTGAAGCTTAAAATCTTTCTCATCGTTCAATTGAACAGGTAGGGCTTCTTTTAAAGCTGACACTGCTGATTTTAGATGCAATTTAATTATATGCCTTAAATCTTGAATCACCTCAAAATTAATTGGTTCATCAGAAGTCGTGCAAATCTGACTAATTAATGATTTGATTTTATCTTCAGAGTTCGTTTCCATTTTTTTTGATTCCGAAGACTCTTCAAAAGAGTTAGGTACAGTAACCGTCAATAAAATTGCATCGGGATGGTTAGAATCAATTTTTCCCACACACTGAGCAGCAATACTACGAACAAGCGGATCATCGGGACTACTATGTATGAGATCAACCAGATGGGTAATTGTTTCCTGATTATCCTTGCCAATATTTGCCAACACAATAACCGCTTTCATACGAACACCTGGAATAGAACAGGTTTTGATTAAGTTAATTAAACTTTCAACTGCTTTTGGATGTCCAGGAACAACTTTGCCTAAACTATCAGCTACTTCAATACAACGATATTCATTCGGAGTATTGAGTAAGTTTATTAACTGCGGAATTACAAGAGAATGATTAATTTCTCGTAGTATTTGCTTCGCAGCATCTCTAATCTGAGGATAAACATCTGTGAGCCATTGATTAAGTTCAACACTTAAATAACCAAAGCTCCACTGAACAATTTGTTTGATAATCTCTAATGCTGAGTCATAGTTGTCAAATTCGGCTATTCCTTTAGCTGCCATTAAAAATGCCTGATAATTATAAAAACATCCACACCCATCCTCAAACTTGACCAGAGCATCAATAAATTCCTGTTTCGGCTTTGGTTCTATCTCGCCTCGCCCCAACCACAGCAAAATCACCTCTTTCCACTGCTTCTCAAAAATGCGGTAAATACCCTGCTTCGGATTCTCCGGCACATGATTTAAGAAAAAGTGCCAATCCGCAATTGCACAAGCAGCAAAATATTCCTGAAACGTGGGATGGTAGAAAGCATAAACAGGCTTTTTGGTGCGCGTATCCCTGTCAACTAAAACCAACCATCCCAATTCATCCGCTAAATCAAACCACTCTTCCCCCATTTGCTCGATCGCAAATTCTTGCTCAATCCGAAACCGATTGGCGCTTTCCATTGCCGCTAAAGCCAACTTTGCCAAAGCTTGTTGAATCTGTTTTTTATCCGTTTCCTTTAATACTCGGTGCTTTTTCTGAAATTCCTCTTGTTTCCACTCAAAAAAATAAGTAGTAAACTGCTCGTAAAGTGCCGCCTTCGTTTCGGGCAATTCCTGTTCGGGTACGCACCAAGACTGACACAACATCGACAACCGCAGGGGATTGCGTACCAGTTCTTTGATTCGCTCTTTTCCCGGTTCTTTTAACTGTCTTGTTAAGCGTTTTCCCTGTTCTCGCCAAAAATTTTCATTGTCAGAATTGCGCCGTTTCTCATCCTGACTCGCCTCCTCAAACCACTGGCGAATAAACTCATCCACATCATCCGGTTCAAATTCCAAAGTTTTATAAGTATCAAAACTTGTCAGGGTATTGCTAATCGCCGCATCCCAAACATTCAAACGGCAAGTTAGCACCACCCGCGCCTTACCCACCCAGTCTGTCAGTTGTTCCCGAATTTTCGCCAACGCCTGCACGGGGGATTCCGCCGCCATTTCATCCACGGCATCAAGCAGCAACCACACTTTACCTTGACAGAAAAGTTGTTTGAGAGCTTTTCTGATTCCTGGCGTTACATTTTCCGCATCAGCATCGATAAAATATAGCGCTTTTTTCAGCCAATTATCGAGTAAATAATCTTCAATGGTGCTTTCCCGTAAATCTGCCAGTCGAATACAAATCGGAAAATCCGGGGAATTTTTCGGCAACCGTTCCGCCAATTCTCCCAACAGCGTAGTTTTCCCCGCACCCGGTTCGCCAACGATCGCGATATGCTTGCCTTTTTCGGTGCGATTTTCGGCAATCACTTTCTGGAAAAAAGCCTCATCTTTATAAGTTTGGACGATTTGCAGTTCTGGTTCTTTCTGGCGTGACTCTTCGCCTGTGGGGTTTGGTATGGGGTTTGGTGTTTTGGGACGTTCCATTAATCCCAAGGGAACGTAAATATTTAATTCATATTGTTGTGCTGTTGCTTGACGGCGGAGTTGTTGAGTTGCTACAACTTTGTCGCAGATATCGCGCCAGTCGATTTCTGTTGGTGTGAGTTTCGATGTAGGTGGGTTTAAGTCGTTTGCATCGACTATATCTGTTACTTCCAAACCTAAAGCTTTGCAAATCGAAATTGCAGACTCTCTATCTACCGCTTCTCCCCGGAAAAACCGCTTAACGGTTGTTTCGTTCACTTCCGCTGCTGTGGCGATGTCCAAATAAGTCCAAACTTTGTCGTTATGGTTGCGTTTAGCAGCTTTGGCCGTTGTGAGTTTTTTTCGTCCTTCTTCCGTTGCGCGAATACCACGTTTGCGGGTTTCCTTCATCGGTAGTAGCTCAATACCATTGTAGATATCAATACATTAACCGATCGCACCGATCGCCCGCCAGTCTGAAAGCCCGCCAGGGGTTTAAACCCCTGGCTAATAGCGAAAGTCCACTTAAGTGGACTAAAAATATTTCGGACTTGATGGCGAACGTAGCAAGATATCAGAACAGGGAACTTAATATCTGAACTGAACTGCCTTAATTTCAACCTCTACACTTCAGTATCACTGAATCATGACCTTCAGAGATACACAAAATATGTTTAACCGGATTACAAAAAGCGGAAAAAATCAAGACAATCGTCAAAAGTTTGTGGGGCGAGTTATAGAGATCGCATTTGTCACACAAGCCATCATTATCGGCATCAAGGGCAATCTCGATGTGAATTCAGGTAAACCCGTCCTCGATGTTATCCCGTCGATGATTACTCAAGCTATAGAGTTAATCGTCAAAACCCGCCGCACCCAAAAGAGTTTTGATGAGATCGATCGCATTAAAAAAGAGCGCACAGCCCAAAATCCCGACGATTGATAGCGCTTCGAGGGTGCAAGATCGATCGCACAAACAGCATCAAAAGGGGGAAATTGAGCTTAACTCGATTTCCCCCTCTTGACAAACGCTTTGTTTTCTGAAGCTTTTCTCTAACAAACCATCTGTCTCGACTCAATTTCTAGCAAGCGCAGCAGTCTTTCATCGCCATTGGCTTGGGCTGCTTGCTTTCTTCGATCGAGAATATTGCAAATATTCGCCCGGTGCACTTGCGCCACTTCCACACCTGTTAGGTAAGATTTAACCGCCGCTGGGTCGCTAGCTGCTGCGACATCCCGATCGCCAGCTTGAGAATCTCCCTTTCTGGTATAGTTTGTGCCGCCGTATTTTTTGGGGTGGGGAATGTGTCTCGGATAGCGATAGTTCCAGTTTTGACCCCGATATTTGCCCGCAACTTCGCCTTCAACCATATCGACGGTCGGAATGTCGTACTCGTAGTTTGCGCCGCGATAAGTGAGTTTCATATTTTTTGATCCTTATATGTATGGAGATAAAAAGGGCAGTCAGGTCAGCTTGGGTTTTCCTAGCTAAAACTTTTTTAGTTTCTGTATTCAATTATACTGTTTTTTCAGATGAATCCGTTTTTTTTACAAAAATTAATATTGTGAGGGGGAGACGGCAGGAAAAAACCCGCCGCAGCGGGTTTAATCGAGCTTTTGACTGCTTCGAGCCGCACCCTGCGCGAACCTGCTTCGCTTGGGAAGAACTACCCGACTGTCACCTGATCGGTTTGCACGTTGGTTGCGCCTTCTTCAGCAGAGGCGATCGCCACCAACTTGTCGAGAATTTCCTGACTCGCAACTTGACCCTTGAGAACAACCGTGCTGCTGAGCTGAGCAACCCAAACAGTATCGATATCCGCAACTTCTGGATCGCTGTCAAAAGCTAAAGCAACCCGCTTCGCCAAGCCGCTTTCGTCAAAAACTCCCTCGGGGCCGACTTTAGCAGGATCGATGGATTGCGATTGGGCTGCTTCCTGTACTACTTGTGCCATCGGTTGAGCCTGCTCTTGAGGCTTTTCGAGTCCGAACAGTCTTTTAAACCAACCCATAGTATTTGAGTCTCCTGAAAATACACTTTTTCCAAGATAGCTCTAGAATTCCCCAAGACTGGTAATTGTTGCAAAACTCAGCGAAATTTATCAAAATGTTTTGCCGGAAAACTTTCACAATCTAAAATTTTTAATGGTATCCAGATGTTGATGTTCCTATTTGATGTATAGGACGATCGCAACGCCGGAGATAGCAGGCGCGCAGTCAATCGATTTTAGATTTTAGATTTTAGATTTTAGATTGACCCCACGGATAAATGCTCTTTCTTGAGGATTTTAGATTTGCGATTTGGGATTGATTCCACGGATAAATCACGTGGCGGGTACCACCTTTGAAATTCTTGGTCAAAGTAGTTCCCACTCTCACCTTGAAAAAACTGCACAGCGGGCAGGAATACCTTTCCGGTTTGTTTAACTACCGGGGACATCTCGTGCCGGTCATTGATTTGTCCCAAATGATATAGAAAGGGCGGCCCGCGCTTACTTCGGGGTAGTCCTGTAGAAGTAGCGATCCGATTTGATCTAACCCGCTGTGTATAAGCAGATGAAAGGCAAAAATCACTACTTACAGCATTTTTTAGGTAAGTGAGGTACATAGCTTTCGATAGAGGACACGGCAGTGCCGTTTCCCGTAAGCGCTCGATCCCTTGACTGATGTACCTTATCAACGTGGAATTGGCTGTATTTACCAATTCCCAATTACAGATAATTAAATCTAATTCTTAACTTTTTAGATAATATTGTTCTGCTTCCGACCAATTCAGTTTAAGCAACGAATCATCTCCCCATGTCAGCTTGAGACTCGGCTTAATTGCTGTCACGCCCAAAGCGCTAATAATCTGCGCTGCTACAACTTTCGCCAATCGCGGCGGTACAGAATTTCCGACTTGGCGAAAACCGTGCCATTTTGTGACGTGAAATCTAAACCAGTCAGGATAGGAATGCAGCCGCGCAGCTTCTCTGACTGTAATGCACCGAGGGGCGATCGGGTGAATCGGTCTCGGCGAAGTATAAGCCCCCCTCGCCCTGTCGGTTCCGGCCCTGAGAGTGTTGCAAACTCCCTCGGGATGCAGCTTGTAAAAACGGCTGATCGGCTCTTTTTCGCCGTGTTTGGCAGCCTGAAACCTTTCCATACATTCCTGAGAATGTTTAGTTCGCAAACTACAAGAGAGGATTTGTCGATCGTACTCGCGATCGTAGGAATAATCATCATCCAAACCTTCGATTCCGCGCATTATACTCGCATAAGTGCTGCTCTTTCCGTACTCCGCGACTACCCAATCTCGGTGCAGCAACTCGCTGTAGTTTTCCACTTCCGGCAAATCTCCAATCGCATCCCAAACTGTCGGGACAGCAGGTAAATTAACTTTTTTATAGCGTTTAGGAACTTTAGTTTTAGGCAGTATAGTAGTTGGCTGAGGGTATTTGGGCAGCTCATAATCTTTTTTGCAGCCAATCAGAAACAATCGTTTGCGAGCTTGCGGCACTCCGTAGTTAAGGGCGTTGAGAACTTGATAGTTTTCTTCTACTTGATAGCCTGCTTCCAGAAAAGAGTTAATTAAAATATTCAGGAGTTCTTTGTGTTCTCCTGAGGCAATTCCCGGCACATTTTCCATTACGAAAAACTTGGGTTTTAGCTCCAAAACTAAGCGCTGAAAGTGAAAGATTAGAGAATTTCGCGGGTCGTCCACATCGCGCTTGCCCATCATCGAGAATCCTTGACAGGGCGAACCGCTGATTACTACGTCTATCTCGCGCCGCCCGATCGCCGATTTTTTGCGAATTTCCGATCCGCGAAGCTGTGCGACATCTTGGCACAAAATAGAACACATCGGGAAATTAAACAGGTGTGTCGCGCAGTGGACTGGATCAATTTCGACTGAGGCAAGTACGTCAAAACCTGCTTGTTCAAAGCCCAGTGTCATGCCGCCCGCGCCTGCAAATAAATCAACAGCGATCGGTCGCTTTTTCCGATTGCTTGGCATAACATTTCAATAACAAAGTTGCTTTAATTTGCTCTATTTAATTTAACATTTTTCATTATTTCCGCAGCCGCGCGATCGCACACGCCCACATCTCCGAGACTTTCGCGCATTTCCCGATAGCCTGCCAAAGTTTGCTGGCGCCGATCGGCATTTTGCAGCAATTCCAGTGCATGGTTCACTATATTTTCCGCAGTAGCGTCGTCTTGCAGCAACTCAGGGACGATCGGCTTCATTTGCACCAAATTGGGCGGAGACATAAAAGGAATCGAAAATTTCAGCACGTAGCGAGCAATAATCGCCGTAATCGGACTGACGCGGTAGGCGACAACTTGCGGAACGTCGAGCAAAGCTAGCTCCAGATTAACAGTACCAGATTTAGTGATGGCCAGATCGGCAGCAGCCAAGATTTCCAGAGTTTGATTTTCTAACAAAGTAGCCCGCAAACCGTAATTCTCGATCGCCTGTTCGATTTGGCTGCGGAAAGCTTGATTAGCAAGGGGAATCCAAAAATGAACTTCCGGCAATTTAGCTTGAATAATTTGAGCGGCCTCAAATATGACCGGCATCAGGTACTTGAGCTCTTGGTGTCTGGAAGCGGGAATTAGGGCGATCGACACCTTTTCCGGCACAATTCCCAAAGTTTTGCGGGCCACTTCCCGGCTGGGCGCAGATTGCATTCTATCCACCAAAGGATGACCAACCCAACTCACTTCAGCTCCTTTTTCCCGAAAATAACAAGCTTCTTCCGGGAAAATTGCCAAAAGTTTGTCGCAAATATTGACAATCAGCTCAGTATTGCGAGGAGAAATAGACCAAACCCATTCTTGAGGTGCGATGTACCAAACCACCGGCAAACCCGGCAAACAGCGGCGGATGTAGCTGCCAATACCGAGATTTGGAGTCAAATAATCAATCAATACAACCGCATCGGGGGGGAAGTTTTTGAGATATTTTTTAGCTTTTTCCTGAACTTTGATCGTTGGCAAAATATAGGGTATAGATTCTATAATGCCCATAGAACCAATACCCACAGTATCGCCTAAAATAGTAGCACCAGCTTCCGCCATACGGTGACCGCCCAATCCTGTTATTTCTAACTCCAAACCAGCGGCGACAGCGTGACGTTTTAAGGCTGCAACTAACAAAGCTCCTTGCAAATCGCCCGAAACCTCACCAGTGCTGATAAAAATTTTCATATTCTAACTTTAAACAGGTGAGATGTTTGCTAATAACTCAGTAACAGCATCATATTGATCTGGCATATTAGCACAGCGTAGGAGTAATTCTAAGTCGAGCTCGGGAAGGAATGTACTCCGGGCCACCTGCTCATAATTTTCACCTCTTAAGTAATAGAGAGATAACTGACTATTTTGCCAAAACCAGACTTCCCGAACGCCCAATCTTTTGTAGAACTCTAGAGTATTTATCCCGCCACTGGTAATTACCACTTCAATAGCAATATCTGGGACTATTTTTTTGGTTCCTATATCATAGGAATCATCCGGCTCTTTTCTACCGCCTAATTCTCTGTCACCCAGAGTCGGGCCGCCCTTGCCGTAAAATCGAATCCCATTTGCTCTCATATATGCCTCTAAGAGCATACAGAGAGTTTTCTTGATTATTTCGTGTTCGGGCGAGACAGTGATAATTTGCAGTATTCGATCGAGATAGAAAAATTTCACACCTCTGACATCTTTAAAAGCTGCTTCTATCCCTTGAAATTGCTGCCAACTAACACCTGAGAACCTAATGCAGCCATCTTGTTCTGTTTCAGGGGATGTAGATTTGACTGAAGTATATACATTCATAGAGCAACAGTCGCTTAGTTCATAAGTTTATTCTACCTCATTTATTTCTTGCCTGGAATCAAACCGCGCCGCCCTGTGGTTACAGACTGCTGCACAAATCTCCGCAGGTGCTGCAAGTGGGCGTTTTCTGGTAACAAATCCAAGTGTTCCAAAGCTTGATTGAGAGTGTAGCCAGAACGGTATAGAATACGAAAAGTTTTCTTCAAAACTAGCAAATCTTCTGGGGTAAAACCGGCGCGTTCGAGACCTACTTTGTTAATTGCTCGCACTCTCGAAGGATTCCCCTCGACTAGCATATAAGGAGGTACGTCTCGATCGATCCTGCTCAAGCCGCCCACCATAGACAAGCGGCCGATGTGGACAAACTGGTGAACGCCCAGAACACCGCTCAATCGGGCTTGAGACTCGATTTTAACGTGTCCGGCTAAGGCTACAGCATTGGCGATAATTACTCGATCGGCGATCGCGCAATTGTGTCCTACATGAACATAAGCCATCAATAGATTATGATTGCCAATTGTCGTGCTTTCACCCGCTCCTGTAGCGCGGTTAATTGTCACGTATTCCCGAATCAGATTGCTGTCGCCAATTTTCACCCTAGTCGCAGAACCCTCGTATTTCAAATCTTGAGGTTCCAAACCAATCGCCGCACCGGGGAAAATTTGATTTCGAGCGCCTATTTCTGTTAGCCCGTCGATAATTGCATGAGCGCCAATCTTAGTTTCCGGCCCGATTTTCACTCTTTCCCCAATTACAGCATAAGCTCCCACTTCTACAGTCGGGTGAAGTTCAGCACCGGGATGAATCACAGCAGTTGGGTGAATCAAAGTAAGCATTTGTCTGTTTTTTTGCTGGTAAGTGGGAAGGAAGAAGGAAGAAGGAAGAAGGAAGAAGGAAGAAGGAAGAGGGAAGAAGGAAAATTTTTAATTTTAAGATTGCTTGGTTCCTCGCAACGCTTTGCGGTTTTCAGTTAAGTTCAAAACTCAAAAATCACAACTCACAATTACCCGCAAACTCTTACCAATTCCCCAATTTAATCTACCATCGAAAACGTCAATTCTCCTTCACAAACTTTTTGTCCGTCTACTTCCGCCAGAGCCTGGATTTTTGCAAAGCGACGGCGTTTTACCCACAGCAATTCTACAGTCATCAGCAACTGATCGCCCGGTACAACCTGACGGCGGAACTTGACTTTATCAATTCCGGTAAACATCCACAATCCTTGCTCGATGTCGGGCAACTGAGCGAGAACAATACCGCCAACTTGAGCCATCGCTTCGACAATTAATACGCCAGGCATAATGGGCCTTCCGGGAAAATGCCCTTGAAAATGTGGTTCGTTGAAAGTCACATTTTTAATTCCTACAGCCTTCTCGGACTGCACGTAATCAACAATCTTGTCAACCAGTGCAAAAGGATAGCGATGAGGCAATAATTTCTGAATTTCTTCGAGAGTAAAAGTAGATTTAACCGCTGGAGAATCCTGACCGTTTTCGGTGGGAACGGATTCAGAATTAGCAGTATTGAGGGTGTTAACTTCAGTCAGCGTGGACATTACTTGAAGACTTTTGAGTGTAGTATGGTAGAAGGAAGAAGGAAGAAGGAAGAAGGAAGAAGGAAGATGAAATCTTAACCGATAACCTGTTTTTTCCTAACTTTTCTCTAGCGTAGCTAGAGCTTCCGATTTCAGGACTTGGGCAAGTTGGACGTGCAGATTGTGACTGGCTTTGTAAGCCAAGTAGTGAGCTTTTGGCCAAGTTCCTAGCAGACTGAGGTCGCCTACTAAGTCTAGGATTTTATGGCGCACAGGTTCGTTTGCAAATCTCAAGGGCGGGTTAAGCCAGCCGGAGCGATCGCAGACTAGGGCGTTTTCTAGGGTACCACCTTTGATCAAACCTGCTTGTCGCAATTGGTCAACTTGGCGAGCAAGTCCAAAAGTGCGGGCTGGGGCGATCGCCGTCGCAAAACTTTCTGCCTCTGGCGACCAACTGTACCATTGATTGCCGATCGCCTGTTCCTCAAAATCAATTCCGTAACTAAACCGAGTTTCCGCTGACGGTAAAGCCGCTGCAAAAGCATCCCCGTGACGCACCCAAATCGGCTGTTCTAGTACGCCGGAGGGAGTGGGGTCTTGCTTCGATTCTTGAGGAACTAAGCCGGTATGGGCGATCGCCTCTACCCATACCTGAGCTGAACCGTCCAGCAGCGGCACTTCCGGCCCATCAACCTCAATTCGAGCATTATCCGCTCCCATCCCCGCCAAAGCGGCTAATAGATGCTCTACCGTGCGAATTTGAGCATCAATACCTGCCAGTTCAGTGGAAAGTGCAGTCTGACAAACCGCCTCAATTTTTGCAGGAATTATCGGAGTACCGGGCAAGTCTATTCTGACAAAATAGCGGCCTTCCCCAACCTCTGCAGGCAAAACTCGGACGCGAGTTTGTTCGCCGCTGTGCAAACCGATTCCCGACAGTTCAAATTCAGATTTTAAGGTATGTTGAGTCATTTGGAAGAAGGAACAGTTGACTGTTGACTGTTGACTGTTGACTGTTGACTGTTGACAGCTTGCCGGCTCGCTTAGAGAAGGGTTGACACTTGACCGAAGGAAGAAGGAAGAGGTCCGAGTTGACTGTTGACTGTTGACAGCTTGCCGGCTCGCTTAGAGAAGGGTTGACACTTGACCGAAGGAAGAGGGAAGAGGTTTGAGGGAAGAGTGGGAGAGGGGAGATTGGGAGAATTAGTAATTAGCAATTACCCATTACCAATTACCAATTACCAATTACCCCCTAACTAATGTCAACGTTCAACAGTCAACAGTCAACAGTCAACAGTCAACAGTCAACTTTAATTAGAATCGCTCACCAATCCCAAAGTGAATTTGATTGTCGCCGGTGTCGTTGATACCGTAATCGATGCGGATCGGTCCTAAAGGAGATTGAATCCGCACGCCGAGGCCGTAACCGTAACCGCTACCCGGCTTTCCCCGGATACCGGCAGGATCGCCCGGGACATCTTTCCCCGTGCCCAAGTCGGTGCCAGCATCCAAAAATAGCGCTCCGCCGAGAAAAGAAACAATCGGGAAACGGTACTCAACGCTGGCTTCTAGGAAGCTGCGGCCTGCTCCCATGTCGCCTTCGTCGTATCCGCGCACCGAGTTGGCGCCGCCCAACGCAAAGGCTTCGTAGGGAGGCAAATCTCCGAATACGGTGCCGCCTCTAAAACTGAATGCCAGGGTTTGAGGGCCGGGGGTAAAGTTAGTGTACTTGACTGGTAGGTAAAAGCTGTAGCTGGCCCGCAGGCGGTTTAACAGGATGTTGCCGGAACCTACAGGAATCGATTGTTCCATCCCAAACCTGAGCAGGGAACCGCTAGTGGGGCGCAGGGGGTCGTTGCGCCGATCGCGCACAACACCTGCTTGCAGTGTTGTCAAGTCGTCGGAGCCCGAATCGCTAAAACTTAACAGGTTGCCTAGTTCGTCCCGGGATTCCCGACGCCCTTTGCGATCGGTAATGGAGACTCGCTGGTACTGCAAGCCGACTGAAGCAGTCCACTCAGAATCGGCAAAAGGATTGCGCGACAGGGGACGGGTGAAATTGATACCGGCACCGGTGCGGACGATGCGGGGTCGATCGTCGTTGGGCAATCTGACTTCCTGTTCGCCGCCGTCAAAAATCACGCTGATCGATCGCCTTCTAAAAACATTAGCAGTGAAAGAAGTGCGGTAAGGATCGCCGGCAATCCAGGGGTCAGTAAAACTCAGGTCAAACAGCGTTTGGCGTTCCCCGATTTGTACTTCAGCCCCCAATTTCTGGTTTCTACCGCCCAAGTTTTGTTGCTGGTAACTCACCGTACCGAACAAACCCGTCGCGGAACTCAAACCCGCACCTGCAGCCAGAGAACCAGTATTTTTCTCGATGACGTTGACAATTACCCTTGCCTTGCGGGGGTCCGTGGTTCCCGGTTCCAAGGCAAGCCGCACGTCTTCAAAAATTCCCAAACCAAACACCCGTCTCAAATCTCTTTCCGCCTTGGTGCGGTTAAAGATGTCTCCGGGCTTGAGTTCTACTTCACGGGTGATGACAAAGCGGCGGGTGTTGCCTCCGATCGGCTGACCCGTGGCATCCGTTGACTCTCCCTCCTTGTTCAGGAAGCGGACATCAACGGATTCGATCTGGCCTTCTGCCACTACCAGGGTGACTGTACCGTCGTCTGCTACTTGCGGGGCATCAGTGATTTGGCCCAAAACATAGCCGTTCTCTTGATACCACGCATTAATTTTTTTCACACCCTCCTCAAAGCGGCGGAGGTTGAGAATTTTGCCGTACTGATCGCGGAAGCTTTCGTCAATTACGCTTTGGGGCAGCACTTGCTGGCCGGTGATTGTCACTCCCCGCAGCACCGGATTTGCCTGCACAATAAAAGTCACCCGGACGCCCAACGGGGTGTCTTCCGGTACTGCCCGCACGTTTCTGAAAAAGCCCGTGGCAAAAATGGCGTTGATGTCTTGTTGCAGTTGGCTGCGGTTGGTCGTGCGTCCCGGTTGGGTGGTGATGACTCGGTAAATCTCGCGTTCCAAGTCTGCCGTCGCCCCGGTGACGGTAACTTCTGCAACTAGCACTTGCGGTTCTGCCGCCCCGGCGGGTGCGGGGGTTTGTCTGGGCTGCGGTGCTGTGCCAGGGGGCAATGGGGGAACGGTGTTAGCCGGCGGTCTCGTCGGGGCCGGTCTGGGGGTAACTTGGGCGTTTTGAGCGATCGCCCCGGATTCATCTGGTTTCCCTAGCTCTGCTGCGATCCAGGCGGGCGTTACAGCCGATGGCTCGGGGGGGAGCGGGCTGCCCATTTGCGCCTCTGGCAGGGCGTTTTGGCTGCTAGAGGCAGGGGAGGGGTTGGATGCTAGCTCGGGTTTGAGTTGAAGCTCCGAAGGCGAAACCGGGGAGGGCGTGTCTGTGAATCCGTCTCGGGGTTTGCGGTCGTTTTCTCCTCTGTCAGGTGCCTCCGCTATTTTTAGGGCTTCCCCTTTGCTGGTTTTAGCGGCTTTGCGGTTTTGAGGAGGATTTTGGGTTAATTCTCGAATGGGGCGATCGGGTAATTCGATCGGCGGGGCGGGGGTAACGGCGGCCAAAGTTTCCTCTGCTGATTCAGAGTATGATGTTTGGCCGGAAGCAGAATTTGATAACCCGAATGTTGCTGAGGCAGTAAAAACTGCCACCAATACAGCAGATAAGCGCATTTTTGTTCACTTTTTTAGGCAATCCACACACCACATTAGTCAATCAGTCATCAGTCATTAGTCATTAGTCATTAAGTCGGGTCAATTAGCTATCTCCCACTAACTGATGACTGTTGACTGCTGAGTGCTGACGCGGGAATAATGGCAACAAACTGTGCAATTATGACACTCCTGGGCCCCAAGGCGTGAGGATTCTTAGTTCAGCGACCGGACTTAAATTAAGAGCGCTGCCGCACTTAACTAGCTTTATCCCATCTCCCTAAGCGTTTACGCTACCGTTGTAGCAAGGTTCCGGTATGCCCTACCGTACCTATCCCGCAATGCGAGGATGTTAATTGCGACGTTTTGATCTGTGTCCATCTCACAACCGCACTTACATATATGCGATCGGGCGGACAGCCTCTGATTAACGATCGTCCCACAACTACTAGATTCTGGGCTTGTACAAGCAGGATTCACGGCGATCGTGATTCTACCAAATAGCTGGCAAAAGCATAGTCATTTATGACATGACATGGGAGGCATCAAGTCCCTCCCCCTTCACTTTTACTTTGAGCGGATTGACCCGCCTCGGCTGAACTACGCAGCTCTCTATCCCATTGCTAAACGCATTTGGGATTGCTTTTCTCAAAATGTTGTAGGCGCCATTCACATCGGAGTTAATTAATTGACCGACCGATGTCTTGTACAAACCTCTCTTGATTCGTTTACCGCTAAATACCATATCATCAGCGCCAGTATGCCCGTACACAGGAATCGGGTCTAGATTCAAAAAATTTGATTTAGATGTGTAAGATTCCTCTTGCACGATCACCTTAACTCCAACCAATCGAGCTTTATATTCCAACATCTCAATCAGTCGAGCGTGAGGAATACTGACGAAGTTTTGGTTGGTTTGCTTTCCTAAATCAATCTCGGTTTTCCATTGTGCATTTTTGCCAATTACTAAGATTCCAATTTTTTGGGCGACCAAATGATCGACAATCAGGCGACTGGTATGATGCAAGTAATTATCGACTTTTTGGTTGCGACAGCGAGTTAAGCGCTGAATGCGGGGCGAACTTTTGCGACTTCCTTTTAACTGAAATTGTAAGTGTGAAGAGCGTTTGTTGTAGAACTGGTTAATCGATTTTAATGGTCGCCCGTTAATCAACAGAGGGATGAAACCCGGCTGATTTGAAGTTAACGCCACTAAATTATTCAGTCCTAAATCAATACTAGCTGCCAAAATATCGTTACTGACGGTGGACTCCGGTTCATCATAAATTACCTCAATTACATACGAATCACATTTGGGAACCAACCTAACTTGGCAAATTCGATCGGGATTTACTTTGGTGTTTATCAAAATTTCCGTACCCGAAAGCTTGATAATTCCTTTTTTCAATTGCTTTCTGCTAATTGCCTGAATCGTATAGATAAGAATATTACGACCCTTGGCTTTATCCTTATACTTCGGCAGTTTTGGGCGACCAGTGAATTTAGAGTCATCAGCTTTATAAGCTTTGACTGCTTCAAAAAACGATTTCCAATTCTTGTCCAATATCATCAATATTTGTTGGCTGACTTTAGCTGGTAAAGCCTTGTATGCTTGATGATATTTCATCAAACGATTCATTTCATTGTAGTTGATGTAACCCCATCCATAAATAAAGCTCTGACGAATGACGTAGGTGGCAGCATTGTAGAGATTCTTGGATTTAAAAGCTAATTCATCAATTTCCGCGAAACGATGTTCTGTAGATTTAATGATGTGCCTCTCTGCTAGTTGCATTTAAGGTTTCCATCCTTTAACTCATGTGTTTTTTACTCGACTACTATGATAATATGATACTACTATTGTTTATTGATGCTTACAAACTTAACGAAGTTTCACAATACCTTCAATCCCACGTCAAGACCGATCGTGGTTCCCGTCGCTGGCATACTTTCTATAGGGTCTACCGAAATGCAGAATTGAGCCGAGTATCCATCAGCACGTTTAACTAATCTCACCCGCTTGATTTGACGAAAGATTGTATCACCCGTCGCGAGTACCTTTCATTTTTAATCGACCGATTCCGCACTTATCGGTAAATGTTATTGATTTACGATCGTCCGCTAGCTTACCTGAATTTGTTTTATACTCAACGCTTCGACACTCTTGTTGAAATTTCGGGAAACCTACTTTTCTACCTTTAACTCCTTTTTTAACATTTTCATAGAATCGCGATATCGAAGCCCATGCTCTTTCTGCACAGGCTTGTCGTGCCATTGCACCTAATTTATTAGCATTCGTCAAATTCTTTAACCCAAATATAGCGCTCCTCGCATCATTTGTGAATTTCTTACTCCCGGACCGCGAGTTCGGGGAGGGCTGGGGTGGGGTAAAAAATTTACAACTCCTGCAAGGATTGCCATAGCACAGTATTTAGAAAGATCGAACCAAGACTTCACATCACCCTCAATCCCTAACCGAATCGATTTGTGGCGAATGAATTGACAAATTCTGAGCGCTTCGCCAACTGCTTTAAAATGCTCAGGTTTTGCGTAACTTTTGACTTCTAATACAATCATTTTACTTGGTCATTATAGCCCTCCTAAATCATTTGTGAATTTCTTACTCCCTCGCCTTACTAAGGGAAGGGCTGGGGTGGGGTAAAAAATTTACAACTCCTGCAAGGATTGCTATAGATATCCTATGATACCCCAATCATCATAGGATATAAATAAATTAATTGAAGTCGCCCGCTTAGTGCGAGGCTCTGACTCCATTCTTTTAGTAGCGCATTGTTAATGCCTCTCAACTTTATGAGCTAGAACCCGTTGGAGAACTTGTTGGTAAGCGGTTTCCACCGATCCCAAGTCGCGGCGGAATCGGTCTTTGTCCATCACACGGGCGTCGGGGTCGGTTTCTGCGTTGTCCCAGAGGCGGCAGGTGTCGGGACTGATTTCGTCGGCGAGGATCAGATTTTGATGTTGGTCGATACCGAATTCTAGTTTGAAGTCTACTAGGGTGATGCCGCACTCGGTGAAAAATTCTTTGAGTATTTCGTTAATTTCGCGGGCGGCGAGTTCTAGTTGGTCTACTTGTTCGGGGGTGGCTAGCTGCATTAACTCGAGTCGGCCGCGGGTCAGCAGCGGGTCTCCCAAATCGTCGTTTTTGTAATAAAATTCGACCAGCGGCGGATTGACAATTGTGCCTAGGGCGAGGCCGGTTTGCTTGCAAAGACTGCCGGCGGCAATATTTCTGACTACCACTTCCAAGGGCAAGATTTGGACGCGACAGACTCGCATTTGGTTGGGGGCCGGCGTGTCGATAAAGTGGGTGGGAATGCCTTTGGCTTCTAGCATCCGAAACAGGTGGGCGGATACGGCGCAGTTGATTTCGCCTTTGCCGACGATGCTGCCGCGTTTCTGGGCGTTAAAGGCTGTGGCGTCGTCTTTGAAGTGGGTCAGCAAAATTTCGCTGTCTTCGGTGGAGTAGAGGATTTTGGCTTTGCCTTCGTAGAGTTTGCGATCGGCTGACATGGCGATGAATAATAAGGTAGATGAGTTTTAGATTTTACAGTACCTCTGTGAGGGCGTTATTGGCGAGTTTTTGGCTCTCGGCTGTCCCGCTTATGCCCCTGACCAAGAATTTCAAAGGTCGTACAAGCCCCCAGATTTATCCGTGGAATCAATCCAAAATCTAAAATCTAAAATCCTCAAGCCCCCGAATTTATCCGTGGGGTCAATCCAAAATCTAAAATCTAAAATCTAAAATCGAATGACGGGCCAGTACGCCTGCAGGTAGATACCGCCATCGGGTGAGGCAGAAATGATTCTTTACAAAGGACAATAGAGATTAAACCTGCTGGGTTCGCGATAGGTGCTGATTAAACCTAGCGAAGGAGACGGGCGCTTAAAAAACATCTGCAAAGTGGCTGATTTATGGAAGACAAAAAAATTCATATCCTCTTGGTAGAAGATGATGAGGTTGATGTGATGAACGTCCGGCGAGCGTTCAAAAAAAATAACATCGTCAACCCCCTCTACATTGCTGCAAACGGATTAGAAGCTCTAGCTATATTGCGTGGTGAAGGAAAAATTGAGCCTGCAATGCCTCAAGCGCGCCGGTTAATTCTCCTGGACTTGAATATGCCGAAAATGAGCGGGATCGAGTTTTTGCAAGAATTGCGACTGGATGAATGTTTGAGGTCGATTCCGGTGATCGTCCTCACCACTTCTAATGAAGATAGAGATAAAGTAAATGCTTATAATTTGAATGTAGCCGGCTATATTCTTAAACCTGTCACTTTTTCTAACTTCGTGGAAGTTATGGCTACCCTCAACAGATACTGGATGCTGAGCGAAATTCCCTAAATTAAGATAAAATTTAACAGAAAAAGTTTCAAGGTGGCTTTGGTGATTTTTCAGCGGTGCATTTATTTTAATTACTTTTTCTAGGATGCAGCTTTTTCGGAGTAATCCACAATTCTGTTGTTATGGACAAACTTATCAAAATTCTGATTGTTGATGACGATGCTGTCGATCGGATGGCGGTCAAACGCTCGCTAAAGTCTGCTGGCGTTTCGGTAGAAATTACTGAAGCAGAAGACTGCGCCGATGCCCTGGCAAAACTCTCGATCAGCAAAAATTCTACCCAGCCGATCGCGAAACTCTGCAAACAAAATAAATCTCAACATTTAAGGGAGGTTGAGGAGACAGAAAAGGGGCTGCTATTAAATCAGATATTTGAGTGCAAATTTGACTGCGTATTCCTCGACTACGGATTGCCGGACGGAGACGGACTGAGTTTGGTTCAAAATGTACGGGAAGCTGGGCTGAAAGTTCCCTTAATTGTGCTCACAGGTCAAGGCGACGAACAAATTGCTGTGGAATTGATGAAGGCTGGAGCTTCTGATTATATCGCTAAAAGCAAGCTTTCTCCCGAGAGTTTGTCCCGCAGTATGTACAATGCCATTCGCATTTACCGCGCCGAATCTCAGGCTTTTCATACCAGTCAAAAACTTAAGGAAAGTGAGGAACGGTACAGGTTAGTTTTAGAGGGAGTGAACGACGGAATTTGGGATTGGGATTTAAGTAAAAATGAGGTTTATTGGAACGATCGCCTTTTGGAAATTATCGGTTTGTCGCGAGATCAATTTGGCAGGACTATGGAAGCTCTCTACGACCGCCTGCACCCCGAGGACAAGGAGGGCATAGTCCGGGCGATCGCCGCTCATTTGGAACAAGAAATAGACTATAATGTAGAATTTCGCCTGCTGCACTCTTCCGGTTTTTACCGCTACTGCACTTCTCAGGGAAAAGCTCAGCGGAATTATCAGGGAGAACCGCTGCGGATGGCTGGTATGATTAGCGACATTACTGAGCGCAAACAGGCGGAATATGCTCTGGAAAGGGAACGGCAGCAACTGAGACAAATTATTACTTGCGTGCCTGTAGCAATGGCGATGTTCGATACACAAATGCGCTACATGGCTAACTCTAAAAAATGGGTTAGTCAATTTAATTTGAAGTTGCCCTCCCTCAACAATCTCAGCCATTACGAATTGTTTCCAGATACGCCGAATCGCTGGAAAGTAATGTACCAAGAAGCGCTCAAAGGTCAGGTAGTATCTGTGAGCGAAGATGCCTGGGAACGAGCAGACGGATCTGTTCTGTACCTGCGGTGGGCTGCTCACCCCTGGTACGGTCCCGACGAAAAAGTCGGGGGAATTGTGATGGTTGCCGACAAGATTAATGAGTTGGTGGAAGCGCGGGAAACAGCCTTAGAAGCCAGCCGGGTGAAGTCGCAATTCTTGGCGAACATGAGTCACGAAATTCGCACTCCGATGAATGGGGTTTTGGCAATGGCTCAATTGCTGCTGCGCGCTACTCTGGAACCGAAACAGCAGGAGTGCGCTCAGACTATTTACCGAAGTGCTGAACATTTGCTGAACGTTATTAATGATATCCTCGATTTCTCTAAGATTGAAGCTGGAGAAATGCGGCTGGAAAAGGCGGATTTTGATTTGGATAGCTGCGTTGAATCGGTGATAGAAATGATAGCGCATTTGGCAGAGGAAAAAGGTATAGAATTGAATATTTTAGTTGACAGTTCGGTGCCGAGAAAGTTGGTGGGCGACTCTGGCAGATTGAAGCAAGTTTTGCTGAATTTGGCGGGGAATGCCATAAAATTTACCGATCGCGGTCAAGTTCTAGTTCACGTAACTGTGAAACAGGGCAACCGACTGGCAGACGGCAGACCTGAAGCAAGATTGCTCTTTTCGGTGCGGGATACTGGCATTGGAATTTCCGCAGAAGGGCAAACCAAGCTGTTCCAATCTTTTTCTCAGGTAGACGATTCTCTTACTAGGCCTTACGGCGGAACGGGTTTGGGTTTGGCTATTTGCAAGCAGTTAGTGGACATGATGGGAGGCGAGATTGGGGTTCGCAGTTTGCTAGGCAGCGGTTCGACTTTTTGGTTTACTGTACCTTTGGAAAAACAGTTGCAAGTTGAGCCTCAAGAGCCCGAACTTGCAGGAAAGAAGCTGTTAGTAGTCTCTGGAAGCGCTTTGAGGAGGGCAGCAGTGCGATCGCTCGCTCAAAGTTGGGGTGCCCGCTGCGACGAGGCAGAAACTGCTGCTGAGGCTTTGAGTTGGTTGAACAAGGCCCAGGACGGGATTTCTCAGGATTCGGGGGAGGGGGAAAAAAGCTGCGATGCGGTGCTTGTGGACTTGCAGCTGCCAGAGTTGGATGCGGAGGAATTTGCGAGAAAAGTGCGATCGACCTCGGCAGTTGGCTCGTTAATCGCCATGACTGCTTTGCGGGAACAGCCGAAGGCGGAAGCGCTTTGCAGTCGGGGTTTTAACGGGTATGTGATCGAGCCGGTGCGGCCTAGCCGCCTGCTTGAGGCAATGCTGGCGCCGGTTAAGGGAACGGGACATTCTGGGACCTTGGAGGCTGCTAATACTTGCCAATTGCCAGCAGTTAAATCTCAATATGTTACTCCCAATTCGCCCTCATCTCTGAGAATTTTGCTGGCGGAAGACCACCCGATCAATCAGCAAGTTCTTGTCGAACAGTTGGCAGTTTTAGGCTATCAGGCTGACTGCGTGGTCAACGGTCAACAAGCGCTGGATTTGCTGGCCAAAAAAAGCTATGATTTAGTGCTGATGGACTGTCAAATGCCGGTACTTGACGGTTACAAAACGGCGCAAAAGTTGAGGGAAATCGAAGGAAGCGATCGCCATACTTTTGTGATGGCTTTAACTGCTCATGCTATGCCGGGGGAACGAGAAAAGTGTCTGGCGGCGGGGATGGACGATTATCTCAGCAAACCTGTAGATTTAGATGCCTTGGCCGCGGCGCTGAAAAAGTATGAAGCCCGGAATGTTCAGTGTGAAAATAAGGATGCAGTTAAAAGTATTAATTCGGAAAACAAATCTCAATTAGCAACAAATTATACAGAAGTTGGGGAAAAAGCGCAGGTTGTAGCTGTGCCGACACCAAGGGCGAGCACACTTCAAACTTGGGAACATAGAGACTGTGACGGACTGTTCGACAAGAGCAGATTAGAGCAACTCGGACGAGTTAATATTAAATTGCCCGAGCGACTATTGCAAGCTTTTGTGGCAGACGCGCAAACTGATGTGGCTGCTGCCAAAAGAGCCGTAGAAGCTAAAGATTGGCAAGCTGTGGAATATCAAGCACACCGTCTCAAGGGAACTTCTGCTAATGTGGGAGTTGCTCTGATGTCGGATTTGGCCACACAATTGGAGAATCAAGCGCGAGGCTTTCAATCTGAACCACCAGGGGTGGAGTTGTCAAAGATTGAGAGGGTTGAGAACATATTAGTGAGTTTGTCCCGTCATTTAGCTCGGGTTCAAGAATTTGTGGAAACTCGAATGTTTGGTTAATATCTTACTCGCTCGTAGTCGATATTAGTCTGCCCTTAAAATCGCCCTTACAAAAACGAAGTCCCTCTCTAAGAAACTAAGAAATAAAGGGGTACGGTACGGAGTATGCATCCTACATATAGAAATTATAGATAAATTTTGTTTGTTTCTTCACTCCGTGTCCTCTGCGTTCTCTGCGGTTAATTAAAAAAATAATTAATTTAGCTATGAATTACGATACCAGTACAAACACTATTTTAGATAGCGATTCATTAGAAAATGATGAAAAACTGCTAACGCCTTTGATGAGTTTTGCTCGGGAAGTTTTATTGTATGAAAACGAGGCTAGTTCTGACCAAGATACTGTAAAGGATGTGCCGTACTCACCCGAGGAAATGAATAATTTTTGTGTTGACAATCTGGTGGCAAAAGTGGCTCGCTGCTGTCGAGAAAGCAAGGTGGGGAAAAAATTACCTACGGCTTTTTACGTTCATGTTTCGGCTTTGCAAGCACTCAACCCAGTCCTCGGAATCTACGAAAATTGTGCCAGACGCCCTCTCGAAAATATTGATGAAGCAACTTTAGTTAAATTTTCACTCCATCAACCTAAAATATCTTATCTTTTTTACCCTGATTTTGACACAGATGCTCACCCTGCTTTGCAAACTAGCATCCAAATTAATCTGGAAACAGGGGAAGTTAAATATTTCGATTACAGCAACAGCGAAAATCCGCCGGTTTTGCACCGCAAGGAAACTTTTGTAGCTGCGGATTATCCCAATTACGAAAAGTTTGCTAGACTAACTCGCTGCGAGGAAAAGTGGGGACTGCTTGACAATACTAGCGTTATCGGCACTCGCGAGGGTTGGCTCAAATATTTGGGATATTGCGGTGTGGAAATTCAAGATCATGCTGTTGTCGAGCGTTTGAAACAAGACAATAGCGATCTTTCACTTCCTAAAATCGAGCGACACAAAGCTGCGATGGTACGCAACTCGCTTTCTAAACCTTTGCGTCTGGTTTTAGAAGCGGATTTAGCGCTCGACGGGGCGACTTTTTTTGATTACGGTTGCGGTTACGGCGGGGATATTAAATATATTGCACAAGAAGGTTATGCGGTTTCGGGTTGGGACCCATACTATCAGCCGGATACTCCCCGAATTTGTGCAGATATTGTGAATATTGGTTACGTGATTAATGTGATTGAATCTTTGGCGGAACGCCGAGAAGCTTTGCTGAATGCTTGGGGATTGACTAAAAAATTATTAGTTGTAGCGGCTCAGGTTTTGATTGACTCGCGCCAACAAGGTCAAATTGCTTACGGGGATGGGGTGATTACTTCTCGGAATACTTTTCAGAAGTATTACGAACAGGAAGAGTTAAAGATTTATATCGACCAAGTTTTGAGTGTTGATGCGATTCCTGTAGCTTTGGGGATTTATTTTGTATTTCGGGATGCAGCGGAGGGTGAAGGTTTTCGTGCTTCTCGGTTTCGATCGCGCTTATCGACTCCCAGAGTGCGATCGCAAGTTAAGCGGTTTGAGGATTATGCGGAGATGCTGGCTCCTTTGATGGCTTTTGTGAGCGATCGAGGCCGCCTTCCGGTTAAAGGCGAACTAGCGGAAGAATCGGCGATTAAGGAGGAATTTCACAGTTTTAATCGCGCTTGGAGGGTGATTTTGCAAGCAACGGATGCGGATGATTGGGAGAAAATCGCCGACAAGCGCCGCCAAGATTTGCTGGTATATCTCGCTCTCAACGGTTTGGGCGATCGGCCTTCAATCCGCCGGCTCCCGGCTCAAATCCGCAACGACATCAAAGGTTTGTTTGACAATTATCAAAAAGCTTGCACTTTGGCAGATTTAATGCTTTACAGTCTGAGCAAACCCGATATTGTGGCTGACTGCTGCGAAGATAGTGCGATCGGCTACAAACAGCACGGTTCCCTTTCAGTGCACGTCTCTGCATTAGAAGAACTTGACCCTTTGCTGCGGCTCTACGAAGGCTGCGCCAACCGCACGATTGGCAGGCTTGACGGCGCTACAATCATCAAATTTCACGCTCACAAACCTAAAATTTCCTATTTATTTTATCCCGATTTTGACACTAACCCGCATCCAGCCCTTCACACTTCTATGCACATAGATTTGCGCGACCTTTCTGTGAGCTATCAAGACTATTCTGATTTGTACAACCCGCCAATTTTAGTGAGGAAAGAAGCTTTTGTTACTGCTAGTTATCCCCATTACGAAAAGTTTGCAAAACTCACCCGCCAAGAAGAAAAGTTAGGGATTCTAGATCGTGGCGCAGTTAAGAAACATCGAGAATGGGTGAAGTGTTTGGAGGAAAATTGCGTTAAAATTAAGGATCATAAGTTGTTTTGGCGATCGAATTCTGACCCAGAAAAGTTGAAAATGCTGCAAAAAGCAGCGTCGGAACGCCAGCAGAAAAAAACTGAGCTGAATGCAGGAAAGATTGAACAAACCGCAGAGGGCACAGATGGCGCAGAGGAGGCGAAATAAGAGGGAACCGAAATAAATGGGAACCGTAGCGAAGATGCTCAGATATATTAAATTGAGTAGATAGGCTTGTTGCGCTCGCAAAGATACGCTACAATAGTGGGAGAATTTTATATTGCTAAAATTTCTATGATTTCCCAACAGACAGACTTGCAGATGCTGGAAAATCCCAATGTTTTATTAAAAGCTCTCAAAATTCAGTTCAAAGATTTCTGTGCAGAGCACTTCAAGCTCAAGGATATTGAAGGTATTTTTTCACGCTTCGGTTTTACTGTAAATCATGAGATTACCGTTTCAAATGAAACACGTCGTGGATTAGTTGATAAACTCTATAATTCAGGTGATTGGCAGAATGTAGACACAGTTCAAAAAATTTTTAAATTGCTTGAATATGTTCTACAACTGCACGACTTATCGCCTGAATCAAAGAGCCTTCTTTCATCTTTTTGTGAAGAACTTGGATTCGTGGTAGAAGATAATAAAATTACCTATATAGGCTCATTTTTTGGTGAAGACTTGTTTGCATATCAATTTCCTGCTGGAATGCCATTTGGAATTTTGAAGCCTGACTTTTCCATTACTGCTGAAAAGGAAAGACAAACATTAAAATATGAGCTACAGGATGGACTTGGATTATTGACAGAAAAGGTATACCCAAACTTTAGCTTTAGAATGCTAGAGGCATTTTACGGTCTTGATAATTCAACAAATGAAGTATTCAAGAAAGCTCTGAGAGACATGAATCAAACTCAATATGAAAAGGATTTTTTTTTAGCATATGCAAAAAGATTTGACATGGGAAATAAGGATGTACCTGTATTAATTCCTCAAGCGTGGATTCAATGGCACTCTCAACCTAAAAGAAATCTTCGTTCTATTGCGGGAACACATGGAGATGAACTTTATCGAGTTGATTTTGTAGCGTTTTGGAATAGTAAGAGATACGTGATTCTAGTAGCTGATATCAGCCACTATGCAGTAAAGCAGCAATCAATATGGCGCGCCGACGAACAATCCTATTCAAAGCGATTAAAGGAGGATAGAAAGCTACGCAGAGAAAATTGGCAAGTGTTTCGAGTCAGCAATTGGGAACTGCGAGATCAAGAAAAACTCCCAGGGATTCTGGAGGATTTGCGGAAATTTATTGGTTTCCAAGAATCATAAAATGCGTATATGCACTAACAATTCGGTTGCAGCCGACGTGCAAAGTCTTTGCGTCTAGATTTGAAAACGATCGTTTTTTGTGAATAACGTATTGACATTATAAATACATTTTATCTATACTAGGGAGCATGAATGTATACTTCGTGTTCAATGGCATTACCTTTGTATGGGATGACGGAAAAGCGCGGATCAATCCCATAAATCATGATGGGGTTACTTTTCAACAAGCTGCTGAAGTCTTCTTCGACCCATTTCTAGTTGTCGTTGATGCCAGCCGCAATGAGGAAGCGCGTGATGCTGTGATTGGACTAGATAGTCGGTGGAATCTACTTTATGTGGTTCACATTGAGCGTGAAGAGAATCTCATTCGGATTATTTCAGCACGTAAAGCAACTCGTCAGGAGAGGGCAGAGTATGAAGGTTGAAGCATTAAAGCAGAGATTAGACCGCAACCGTCCAATGACTAGCGTGACGATCCGTATGCCCGAAGATGTTGTGGAAGATCTAAAGAAAGTGGCACCATTGTTGGGTTTTTCGGGTTATCAGCCATTAATTCGTGCTTATATCGGTCAAGGTTTGCGCGTTGATTTAGAACGATTTGAGAGCGAGACAGTAACAGCCTTAGTAGCAAGTTTGAAGCGTCGAGGTGTCAGCGAAGCAGTGATTGATGAGGCATTAAACGAAGTCCTTCGTGCTGAGTCCTGTTAATTGTCTCTAGCCAGCAGCATCTCATATCAAATCCGTTGACATTGGAATTATTCATCTCTCTTTTCGGCAGACTCTGCGCCCTCTGCGCCCTCTGCGGTTAAATCATTCAGAAATCGGAATTGATACCATTACAAAAGTCACTGTCTCATAAACGCAGACGCAACCATCCTACTTTTGACGAAGCCGTTCGCCTTGGACAAGAATGGCGTAAGTCTGCTGAATAGCTCAATACCTGCACGGGGGCAAAAAATCCGGTTTCTGCGTGAATATTTCAAGGGATTATCCACGATTTTTGCTAGAAACCGGGTTTTTTAGGTTGATAGTGCGTAAGTCTTGTTAAGCAAACTTAATCTTCAAATAATCCTCCTCCATCTTCGCCCCCGAAGGTTGCAGCGCCGCTAAAGCTTGCGGCAACACCAAATTACGGCGGTGATTCCCAATCCGAACATTCAACTCATCTCCCGTTTTGCTCAACTGGATCTGATCCTTAGCAATTCCGGGCAAATACAGTTCAAGACTATATTGATTGTTTTCCTGGACGATCTTAATCGTATTTTCTTTGTAATAAACTTGACTTGGATCTTCGTCTTTGTAAAGCGTTTCTTTCAACCGTTCCAAAGCTGCCAAACCGCACATTTCTTCAGAATAAAGTGGCACCTCCTTAACTGGCAGCGGCAGGAAATCTGAGTGAATTTCCTGACGGTACTGCTCCTGGCTTTCTTTCCACCGTTTAAAAAATGGGTCAGTTACTTCTGCGGGAATAATTCGGTTAGCTACTACTAAATCAGTGGCTACATTGTACAAACTCAAATAGGCATGAGCGCGCAGAGACTCTTTAATTACCATTTTTTCGGGATTAGTAACTAACCTTACCGAAGTGACAGTATTGTCAGTTAAAACCTTTTCCAAAGCTTCGATTTGTTCGTAAAACTCGTAAGGTGCATCCATCACCTCTTTGTCTGGTAAAGAAAAACCCGCAATTGGTCTAAAAATAGGTTCAACTAAAGGTCTAAGAGCGGCTGATATGCCTTGCAGCGGCTTGTAAAATTTTCTCATGTACCAGCCGCCAACTTCCGGCAAACTGAGCAGTCTCAATGCAGTGCCAGTCGGAGCAGAATCGATAATTAAAACATCAAATTCGCCTTCGTCGTAATGGCGCTTCATTCGCACTAAACCGAAGATTTCATCCATTCCTGGCAAGATGGCTAATTCTTCAGCTTGCACCCCTTCGAGCCCCTGCGCTCGCAAGACTTGAGTAATGTAGCGCTTAACGGCTCCCCAATTGCCTTCTAATTCCCTGAGAGCGTCTAATTCTGCTCCCCACAAATTCGGTTTCACCAGCCGCGAATCGTGCCCGAGTTCCATATCGAAGCTGTCGGCTAAAGAGTGAGCGGGATCTGTGCTCAACACTAGGGTTTTGTATCCCAATTCGGCACACCGCAGCCCAGTCGCAGCGGCTACGGAGGTTTTGCCGACGCCGCCTTTTCCGGTCATTAATATTAAGCGCATTGATTGTTTAGCTCGCCTGAAAATAGTTTACTCCTATATTGTAACGTTATGTAACGAAAATTAATTTACTGGGGGAATTAATTGGGGCGATCGCCCACCGCTGAGCCCAGCACATTTCCCGCGAGCCAGGAAATTGCTGCCATGTCAAGATCAGTTAAAATTATTTATCTCAGATATCAATTGCGAGACCTAAAAATCCATCAGCGTTCATCTGTGTTTATCTGCTAATATCTGCGGTTTAAAAAGGGATCTCGCTCTTGAAACACTATTTTTTATTGCTAAAAAACCTAAGAACAATTGTCAAACATTAGTTTTCACGGGAAATACGAGTTGTTTGAGCACATCCAACCGCGAACAGTTCCAGTAATCGATGTGAGAAACAATTAAATCATCACTGTTGACTTTAAGTTCGCTCCTACCGGCGATCGCCATTTTCGGTTTCCAAGGTAGCGGTGCGATCCAGCTCAGAGTCCAGCGAGTTTCTATAGTATCTCCCGACTGGGAAATGTTGTGCAAGTCGAGTTTAATTTCTTTAAAAAAAGTCCCCATAAACCCGATCATTTGTTGGTAGCGTTCGACTCCTGTAAATCGATTCACTGGGTCTTCAAAATAAACCTCTTTTGCGTAAATGCTGTAAGTCTGATTTTCAGGAAATCGTTGATAATCGTGTTTGAGAATTTCAATAATATCCATTATGATTAGCTATTTGCCTTAAATCATTATAATATAGTTTATACTTGCTTGAGAAAAGGCGGACAACTTATGATCGACCTCTACACTTTTACCACACCGAACGGCCGCAAAGTCTCGATCATGCTCGAAGAAATAGGTTTACCCTACAGGGTGCACGTCATCGACATCACAAAAAACGAGCAATTTAGCCCAGAATTCATAGCCATCAACCCCAACAGCAAAATTCCGGCCATAGTCGATCGAGATAACGGCATCACCGTCTTCGAGTCAGGGGCCATCCTGATATATCTAGCGGAAAAAGCAGGCAGATTTCTGCCCACCGACAAACAAAAATACTTTCAAGTTATGGAGTGGCTGATGTTTCAAATGGCCAGCGTCGGCCCAATGTTTGGTCAGCTCAACCATTTCAAACGCTTTGCACCCGAACAAATTCCCTATGCCATTGGGCGCTACGAAAAAGAAACCTTGCGGCTCTACGGAGTATTAGACACTCAACTAGCAAAACACGAATACATCTGCGGCGACTATTCCATCGCCGACATTGCTACCTATCCGTGGGTTGCTATTTACGAATTTCAAGGATTAACCCTCGACAACCACCCCCACCTCAAACGTTGGGTAGAAACCTTGCAGAAGCGTCCCGCCGTTGAGCGCGGCATGGCAGTTGGCGCAAGTCCTAACTGAGAATTAAACTTGAGGAGCGGTCACAAGGTATTTGACTGTAGCTCAAAATCCGGTTTGACAGTGCCATGACTTGCTAACCATTGATAAACTTGCAGGATCTGCTGAGCTTTAACATCCCAGGAATAGTGATTCATGGCGTAATTGTGGGCTGCAAGGCCCAGCCGTGCAACACGATCGCGATCGGCGACCAGCTGTTCGAGTTCTGCGGTAAAATTTTTGACCAGTGTGTCTAAATTACCGAGAGGAACTTTAATCCCCCGATCGGGCCCTACCAGGGCACCGGGTCCGCCGTAGTCAACTACAACACAAGCCATACCGCAGGCCATTGCCTCAACCACAACGCCAGCACCCAGTTCGCGAATCGAGGGAAAAGCAAAAATCTCAGCTTGGCGCATCAATTCTCCCACTTCAGTTTGGTTTTTTTGACCTAAAAGTTTAACGCAGTTGCCTAAATTTTGTTCTGCGATTAATTGTTCTAGTCTAGGACGTTCGGGTCCGTCGCCAACAATCGCTAATTTATGCTGCTGCAAAATCGAACTGTTAGCGAAAGCGCGAATGACAACTTCTGGCAATTTATAGGGAACTAGCCTGCCGACAAACAGTACCGTCACTTGTTCGCTGCTAGAGCGTTCGGGCAGCTTAAACAATTCGGGATCGATGCCAACTTCGGCATAATTAATTGTCTTCGCTCTCGCTGAGGCTGGCAATTCTACGATCGTGTGATCGAATGCCGCCAAAATTCCTGCGGAACGTTCATAAGTAGAGCGGTAAAAAGGCATTAACCTGTAAGCATTTCGCACATACGTCAACCACTCGCGTTCCCGCTTCAACTCAGTTGTGAAAGCTTTCGGCCAAGGCAGCCCGCCGTTGAGAGGCCCTAGCAAAAAAGGAATAGGACTCCAAGCTGCCATAGGACTTGGCTGCGTGGGCGACATCGGGGTAATCCGGTGAACGACATCGAAATGCCCGCTTTGCAACTCTTGCTTGTAGCGCTGCCATACTTCCCATTCAAAGGCGAGATAGCTGAAATAACCCAGCGCTACCCTAATAGTCCAGGATTTTTCTGAGCCACCGGTAAGTAAATCAGATAGCTTTTGAATGGGAGCAGCAATATTTTCTGTATCTATATAAACTACTTTAGCGTTACCCATTCCGGCTCGATCGATATTTGGTTTATTCCTAATTTGAGTAACAACCGTAGCATTAACATAATGGCTGATCGCACGCCCAAATTTATATCCAACCACTGGTAAAGAAGGCCACTCAGGATTGCAAACATCCGCCAGAATCAAAACTCGCATTTTATCAATTTTCTCTGGGTTTTTCATAAAAATTCCAGTATCTGTACAATTTGTCATAATTCGCGATGATATATATAGGTTTAGGAGAACTTCCCTGCGGTTGCCCCCTTGCTTGCCTACCCTAAATAATTGTTACCGAGTGAGCATTGCTATGAGACTCAAGAACTTTATAACACCGCTATCCCTATTTTGGCAAGTGTACCAATACATAGAAGAGCGCGGTGTTGTTTTAAAGCTACTGCTGATTCAGGATTGGAATGATTTTCTTATCTGCTTCCATCACGCAATTTTTGGCGGACCGAGGAACTCAATCCGCGAAATGCTTAATAATTGCCTCCGCAAACTCTGAACACTTCAACTCCGGTACCGGGGGCTCCATCAACCTGGCCAAATCGTAGGTAACTTCACCGTTAGAAATTGCCGCTCCCAAACCCTTCTTAATCAAATCGGCAGCTTCCTGCCATCCCATGTATTCTAACATCATCACCCCGGACAAAATCAAAGAGCCAGGATTGACTTTATCTAAACCGGCGTGTTTCGGTGCAGTGCCGTGAGTTGCCTCAAAAACTGCACATTCATCACCAATATTCGCGCCGGGACCCATGCCCAATCCGCCGACAATTGCTGCCGCCGCATCGGACAAATAATCCCCGTTCAAATTCATGGTCGCCAAAATCGAATATTCGCCAGGTCGAGTTTGAATTTGTTGAAAAATACTATCAGCAATTCTGTCGTTGACCATAATTTTTTCTTTCCACTGACCGCTGCCGTGAGTGGCCCAAATTTCAAACAAAACGTCTGCGACTTCTTGACGAATTTTGGCTTGTTTTTCGGGAGTCAAAGCATCGTATCCCGGGTCTATTTGGCGGGCATTATCTTCTAAGCTAATGTCGGGATTTTGTTCTTTGTTGCCTAGAATCCAAGACTCTCTTTCAGTCACGCACCGATCGCGATATTCGGTAGTTGCTAGCTCGTAACCCCAATCTCGGAAAGCTCCTTCGGTGTATTTCATGATGTTGCCTTTGTGCACCAAAGTCACTTGCTGCTTGTCTTTCGGCAACCGCAAAGCGTGGGCGAGGGCGCGCCGCACTAAACGTTGAGAACCGCTTTTGCTAATTGGTTTAATTCCTATTCCCGAATCGAGACGAATTTGTTTTTTCCCGTGTTCTGGTGTTGCCGGAATTAACTCATTATTGAGTAATTCTATTAATTTGTTGCCGATTTCGCTGCCTTTGGGCCATTCAATTCCCAGGTAAATATCTTCTGTATTTTCCCGGTAAATAATTACGTCTAGCAGTTCAGGAGTTTTGTGCAGCGATGGTGTTCCAGCATAATATTTGCAGGGCCGCACGCAGGCGTAAAGGTCAAAGATTTGCCGCAAAGCTACGTTGAGCGATCGAATGCCGCCCCCGATTGGGGTTGTCAGCGGCCCTTTGATGGCGACTCCGTATTCTTTGATGGCGTCTAAGGAATCCTGCGGCAAATATTGGTAAGTACCGTAGACATCGCAAGCTTCGTCGCCTACATAAATCTTAAACCAGTTAATTTTCCGCTTGCCGCCGTAAGCTGTTTCTACCGCAGCATCCATGACTTTCTGGGATGCTGGCCACAAGTCCACACCGGTACCGTCACCGCGAATGAAGGGAATAATCGGGTCATCGGGGACGATCGGCGAACCATCTTTGAAAGTAATTTTAGAACCAGTTGTCGGGGCTACAATTTTTTCGTACATATCTTAACAGCGCGGATAGCAATGTTCCCTATTTTGCCACGATTATCTGCCTAAACCTCAACAAATCCTAAATATTTGTATAAATTTAAGTTTGATTTTGGGGCGTGAGGCTGGCCGTCACTGTGACTTTTGGGCGATCGTAAATTTCAAAGTAACTTTAAAAAAGTAGCAAAGATAGCAGAAGTTTCTATCAAATATGAATCTCTATCTTTCAGCCCTAATGTTGGGAAGATGCTGGAAGCGAGTCAGTGGATTTGAAATTTAAGATTTGAGTTTTGAGATTTACTCCACCGATTCATCTGGGACCTTGAACTCGGGTCTAAAACTTGGGGCCGCTCACGACTCCTCTAGGAAACTTGTATTCGTTTTTGGGCGGGTCAAAATGGTGATTTTCGCTGCAGATGAACGCGAAGCAACGCAGATTATTTTCACAAAATTTGGATTTATTTGCGATATTTTTCCTTCTGCATATTCTTTTTGACCACCCATAAAATAAACCAAATGACAATAGTCACCACAACTATTTTGGAAACCGGATCCAGATACTCCTCTACAAGTCGATAATTTTCCCCGAGTTTAAATCCGGCAAAAGTCAGGAAACTCACCCACAAAAGAGTGCCGCCTGTTGAGTAAAGTAAAAAAGGAATTAAAGGCATATTGTTGATGCCAGCGGGCAGGGAAATCAGGGTGCGAACTCCCGGTACGAGGCGACATAAAAACACGGCTTTGTTGCCGTGTCTGTTAAACCATCTATTCGCTTTGTCAATATCGGCGCCCGATACAGTGATCCACTTGCCGTATTTGTCGGCTAAATTCCTCAAGCGTTCTTCGCTCAATAATTTACCGGCATAGTACCAGGGAAGTGCCCCCAGAACTGTACCGATTACTCCTGCTGCGATCGCAGGTAAAAACTCCATTCCGCCCTTGAATACCGTGAATCCTGCCAGCGGCATAATCAATTCTGAGGGTATGGGCGGGAAAAGATTTTCTAAAAACATCAACAGCCCAATGCCGAGATAGCCCATCGACTGCATTGTGTTAGTTATCCATTCAACCATTTTGATTCAATAGGTAATATTTACTTTGTATTTTTCTCGTTTTTGCTCGTTCTCAGGCAGAGCCTGGGAAGGCATATGTAGAGGCTCTGCCTCGACTCCAAATACAGGAGGCAGAGCCTCGTGGTATTCATTCCCAGGCAGAACCCGGGAATGATAAACGAGAATATTCCCAGGCAGAGCCCGGGAACGAAAAACGATGATTAAGTGCCCGAAGTCCAAGAGTTTGTGTACTCAATTTGTTCGGCAGTCAAGGTATCAATGTAAATACCCATTGCTTCCAATTTTAGACGGGCAATTTCTTTGTCAACTTCCACGGGGATTGAGTGAATACCAGGCTCTAGTTTGCCTTTGTTCGTAACTAGATATTCGCAGGCTAAAGCTTGGTTAGCAAAGCTCATATCCATCACGGCGCTGGGGTGTCCTTCGGCTGCTGCCAAGTTGATCAAACGACCTTCGCCCAACACAATAACCGACTTGCCATTATTGAGGTGATATTCTTGAGTGAAAGACCGGACTGTTTTCACGTCGGTGCTTTTTGCGCCGAGGGATTTGAGGTCAATCTCAATGTCGAAGTGACCGGAATTGCAAACAATTGCGCCGTCTTTCATGGTCTCGAAATGTTCGGCACGAATGACGTGTTTGTTGCCGGTAACGGTAATGAATACATCTCCGACTGTTGCTGCTTCGTCCATCGGCATGACGCGGAAACCGTCCATCACTGCTTCGATCGCCCGAATCGGATCGATTTCGGTGACAATTACGTTAGCGCCCATGCCGCGGGCCCGTAGTGCCGTGCCTTTGCCGCACCAACCGTAACCGGCAACCACAATATTTTTACCGGCTAACAAAATATTGGTAGCGCGGATAATGCCGTCTAGGGTAGATTGACCGGTGCCGTAGCGGTTGTCGAAGAAGTGCTTGGTGTCGGCGTCGTTGACGTTCATTGCGGGGAAAGTCAGCACGCCATCTTTCAACATTGCCCGCAGGCGGACGATGCCTGTGGTAGTTTCTTCGGTAGTTCCGATTAAGTCGGAAATTTGGTTCGGGCGGTGCTGGATCAGGGCCGCTACCACGTCGCTGCCGTCGTCGATGATAATATTGGGGCGGTGGTCTAGGGCTGTGTAGACGTGACGTTCGTAGGTAGCCGCGTCTTCTCCTTTGAGGGCGAAGACGGAAATGCCGTAGTCTTCAACTAAGCAAGCCGCTACGTCATCTTGAGTGCTCAAGGGGTTGCTGGCGATCAGTACGGCGTCCCCACCCCCGAGTTTGATGGCGATAGCCAAATGAGCGGTTTCTGTGGTTACGTGGCAGCAAGCAGCCAAGCGAATGCCAGCGAAAGGCTTTTCTTTAGCGAAGCGTTCTTGAATTTGCCGCAAAACGGGCATTTCCCGGCCGGCCCACTCGATGCGTTGCTTTCCCAACGGGGCGAGGGACAAGTCTTTGACTTCGTGTTTAATCTTGACGGGTGTAGCAACCATGTATGTTATTTCTGAGAAATTATCAAACTTTGTTAGTTTTAGCAGATTAAGTCATCGGCGGGCAAGTGCTGTGATTTTACTCGATCGGGGGCCTTCGCGGTGCTAATCTTAAATTTAGATTGTGTTCGACCAATTTGCGAACGAGTCGATGGACTTACCCGCACAGTGAGAGTAAAACATTCTTGTCGGGCGATCGAGCTCAATCTTTTGTGTTAGCGTGGCCTTTTGGAATTATTTGACCTAAAAGTGAGACGCAAGCCCCGAGCTACCGACATGGGGATAAGCCGATTGGTGCCTTTAGCCACAGTAAAAGGGAAGAGCGGCATGGTAAAATAGGACTGTGCTAATTAAGTAGGAATAACATAAGAGCGCATAGAAATATCCTAGAGGGCGAGCAATGCCGGCAACGGACTAATCCGACTTGAGTCGCAATAGTTAAAGGGCAAATAATGGCAGAGTACGGATCGTTCAATCTTTAAAAATGAAGGAAGGAATAAAGTATACGATCCGGGAGAACGAGAGTTCTTTGAGTGAGTAGAGGGATATTTGAATTTCTCCTTGTCGCCTTGAAGGTGGGCAAGAATCCCCCGGCTTTAGAGGTGGGGAGGTTCAAACTCTGGCGTTGCTGATTTACGGTATGAAAGGCTAAATATGCCAGTCATAGAAACCAGTACCCACAAAGCTTCTGGATTTTCAACTTATTTTTTTCATACCCTGATTAAGCAACGCCCAAACTCTCACTTGGGCCGCTGGCAGTTCGAGCGCCTCCGTGATGGCGTTCCCGGCTTTGGGTTTGGGAGATATCATCGGTTTGTTAGGAGTGGTTTCAGTAGCTATTTGTTTCGCATTCCAAGACATCTTCAAAAACTTTTTAGCGGGAATATTGCTGCTGTTGCACGAACCGTTTCTATTGGCCGATCAGATATTTGTAGAAGGCTTTGAAGCTACTGTTGAAAAGATTTCGATGCGTTAAACTCAAATTTTGACCGCTCGGGGAGAGCGAGGTCTCGTGCCGAATGCGATCGTATTTAGGGCTGGCAGAATAAGTTATGGAAAACCAAAAGCAGGACCGATGGCTAATTCAAGCAGAGTTAAAGATCAGTTTTGGCAGCAGCGAGTTGCCCCACTTATAATTTTTGACGATCGTCAACCCAAAAACAAGTGTTGTTTTCCCCGAGCGGCATAAAAACCCACAAAAAAACCGGCGCAGCCTGGTAGAAAGGTTCATGACTAAAAAAAAAGCAATAGCAATAGAGGTTTGTGAAGTATTATCAAGTTTTGCCATCACGCGATCGAGATTAAATCTGCGTTTACATTACCCAAACTTTCTGACAAATTGCATTCCTCATCCTCTCCAAGGTGGCTCACTGCTCCTAATTCCTCTTTCTTGACACTAGACGCGGTTTTTTCTTGTCCTATAGATCCGAGCGGCATGAACTGACTCTGAATAGTATCCCGTGAAAGCATTCCGAGGCTTCTATTTGTGCTTTTAGGTCTCCTGATTCGTTAAAATTATCCCAGCTCATCCGGTCTAAAAATACATATCCCGATCGAGCAAACCGCGCTCTTGTTTAACTCCAAACTCTACGGTTTTTCCGGCTTTTCCTCGCGACATAGGAACGGATGTGGGGTTGGCTTAAACTTACTATTTTATCCTCTATGCTCTTTTTTTTATTTTCAAAAAATTCCTGCTCTTGGTGATAGACTCCGGCGACGAATAGTAGGGGTTTATATTGCTTTTTATTCACACTTTATCGGGTGGCACTTAACTCTAGTAGCTGTTCAATATGAGCTAAGTTTCTTTTGATATATTAGAGTTGTTGGTGAATCAATTTTATTCTTTTGTTTCGGGAGTATAGTCTTTGTTTTGCTACTACTAAGTAGTCAATTATTGCTAGATTAATGCCGATTCTTATTTTTTTATGAAATTTCGCTTTTCTATTTTTATAGAGGATGTCTATAAATTTTTCGGCGTCAAGTCTGGCAAGGTTTAATAGTCCTAACTCGGTGGGATAGCGGTGGCTATGCTGGGGCGCAGGTCGCATCTATAATGAATTTTTCTCGATAGTGTGACTCATTTGTTGCGTCCGAATCCTTTTTTTGGTTGGCATGCGGTGATTTCGGACATTTTATTCACCATTCGTTCGTTCACTTTATTAATTAGGTTCGCACTGAAACGCCTGTCGAAAGTGAACAGCGGGGTGATGGGTCAAATGCGAGTTCATTACTTTAGGTTGATTGACCGATAAAGTATTGCTGATAGGGGTTTTCCCGGATTTGTTATACTGTTTCTTGCTGAGACCATTTCTAATTTTTCCTTAATGATGAATGCCCCTAACGCCATCCTAAATGATGAAAGCTGGTGCACCGATTTCTGTGGGGAAGTTTTCAGCATATTCTGATTCAAATTCTGGCCACGGTATTACTGGGGCCATCTTTAGCCAACGGTTATCTGCTGACAACTTCCCTCCAAAAGGCAGTTCAAAGTCGGAGGGTGAGGGGGAGCAAGCTCAGATTTTCTGTACACCGCGCGCGGTGATGCAAGGGTTCCGAAGCTGTTTTAGCTGTTTTTCTTACACTCGTACACCTTTTTTTGCTCAGACCACCCATAGAGTGTTTAATTGAACAACTGATTCAGCAATCGCTATTTACCAATTCAGTGCGGGTACTCACAGCCATGGCACACAGGCGAACAGACCTGCCTTTAATTTTAGCGTCCGATACCGACCTTCCCTAGCAATTTAAACCTTGGTTGTAACTGCTCACCGCAACTGCGTTGCGGTATCGCAAATACAGCCATCAATGGTGATGACCCCACTTGCTAGTTTGGTAGCAGAGAGGAATTTTCCACAGGAAAAATAGAGACCCAGGTGAAATCAGTCGCATCACCAGCCAGAAATTAAGCGTTCAGTTGAACTGTAAGCCAGGAGGGCTGCGACCAGCCAAACACAGTAATTGATAAAGTTGAGCGATAGCTTCTGCTCCTTGCAATCGGACTGTTTCGAGAAAGCTAAACATTTGAGCTACTAATTGACCACCCCAATCACTGCGCGCTCCTCCTGTTACTTTCCGATGCACGACTACCGGGCGTAAAGCTCTTTCGGCATCATTATTGTCAGGTTTAACTTCTGGATAATTTAAAAAAGTAAACCACTCTGTCCAATAACGTTGAATCCGCTTGGCTAATCGTTGGGCATCGGCAGGCCAACCGTTAATCGGCGCATCAGTCAAGATCTTAAGCAATTTGGCTTCCAGTACCAAACGTTCTGCTGCCATCGCTTCCCGACTCAATTGACCAACATGATACTGGCGATATCGGGTTCTGGCAGTAGCTAAAATTTCTCCGACTGCCTCAGCTAATAGCTGATTGCCCTCAAAACGACTCAGTTTTAGTGCTTCCAAATCTCGTTCTAGGTGGGTTAAACATTTCTGTTTTGCTGCTGCCGACTGGGGGTTGTAAGCACTGAAACAATCACTGCTGAGAATACCTTCAAAGTTTTCTCCCCATAACTGTTTGAGTTGAGCACTGCTACGAGTCGGAGCTAATAGTAGTACGCAAACCCGATCGCTGCTGGCTACCCACAACCAATACTTGATCCCATCGATACAGTATGTGGTTTCATCAACGCAACGCACACCAGGCTGTTGCACGTAAGTCAGCCACTGCTGATAAATTGGCTGCAAACAATCGATAAAGTAGCGCTGCATTTTGGCTAAACTGCCTTGAGACATCGGTACTCCCAACACGTGTTCCACAAAATATTCTTGTTTTCTCCAGGGTAAGTTACCCCCATATCCCAACCAACCAACCACGCTACATAACCTGCCGCCGTAGCTAAATCCTTCTCTTACTCCTGGCGGTAATTGAGAGTATCCTGACCAACCGCAATCGGCGCACTGGCACAAGGGGCGACGGTATTCTCTGATTTCTACTGGTTGCTCTACCAATTCGGCCACTTGTTGGACTTTCCGGGGCGCTGCTCGAGCTGGTTCTACTGTGGCATGACACATCGGGCAGGTTTCTAGTGCCAGCTCTACGATCTTGTCAGGCTCACCAAATCCATTGCGGGTCTTTCCAGGATGGTTATATTTGGGACCGCGTTTTTTTGCTTTTTTCCGCTTGCTTTTGTCGCTGGGTTTTTTGAGTTGGTCTGCTGATGGGGGGAGCGAACTGTTTGATGAGGTGCGGTTTTTCAGCTTGGAGAGCGCTTCTTTTAACTGTTCAATCTCTTGTTGCTGTGCTTCAATCAGGCGTTGTTGCTCTTTGAGCTGCTGTTGTTGCTTCAACAACCACTCTCCAATCATCAGCACTGTTGCCGCCATCTGTCGAGCGCAGGCGACGGTGGTTTCGGCTGGTGAACTTATCGCTGTGGCAGTTGTGACCATGAGAGTAATATACTCTAATCTTTCCCTGTTTGGCCATCGAAACCGAAAGTACACTTACTCCCTGTTCGATCGCGCAGCATTCTGACGCTTACTCATTGGTCTCTTTTGCAATACCGCAACGCAGTTGCGGTGAGCAGTTACCCTTGGTTAAAGCTATTTCCGAAGTCGAAGGCGTTTTTTCGTAACCAACTCCAGAAGTTGATACTTTAGGCCTTAACGATGGTTCTTTGCATCTTATTGTTCGCTATTGGACGCTGCCGCAACCACAGGTGCGACGGACAAAAACCAGGGCTGTGGTGGCGATTAAAGTAGCCTGCGTCCGGGCAGAGATGAAAATTCGTCAACCCGTACCTGTGACTTTGTACTCACGAACACTTGACCGTGAGTGAGTTTTGAATTTTGAGTTGGGAGAGGGGAAGAGTGGGAGAGTGGGAGAGTGGGAGAGTGGGAGAGTGGGAGAGTGGGAGAGGGGAAGAGGGGAAGAG
>NZ_JAUBVJ010000004.1:94972-181146 GCF_036702785.1 Microcoleus sp. AR_TQ3_B6
TGGGAGAGTGGGAGAGTGGGAGAGTGGGAGAGTGGGAGAGTGGGAGAGTGGGAGAGTGGGAGAGTGGGAGAGTGGGAGAGTGGGAAAAATCCTCTTTTTCCCCTCGGACTTCTTCACTCTTGACTTCTTCCCTCAACATCCATCCGTTAAATCCGTTAAATCCCGTACACTGCTGCGTGGCCGAACCTCCGTCTGACCGAAAGCATCCAGGATACAAGCCCCCGGATTCATTCCGAAAGCAGACTCAGGACCGAGAAATAAAAAACCTGTATCCGATGAAACTTGCCTAACGTATTTATCCGTGGGGTCAATGCTTCAATTCTTTAATCTCAAATCTCAAATCTAAAATCGATTGACTTCTTGCTTCTGACTTTTCAAATCAAGCAAAAGGCGAGCCAATTTCCGATTAGCGCGCCTGCAAATAGTATTATATTTTTTGAAACTCCCCTGGTCTAAAACGGGGGGATTCTTGCCCACCTTCAAGACGACAAGGGGAAATTCAAATATCCCTCTACTCACTCAAAGAACTCTCGTTCTGATTGGCGCATACTTCTGACTCCTTCATGTTTTTAAGGTTGAACGAGCCCTCTCCTGCCATTATGTGCCCTTTAACTATTCCGAATCAATCGGATGTGTCCGTTGGCGGGGTTGCTCGCCCTCTAGGATATTTCAGTGCGTTGAAGGTTATTATTACTTTGCAGAATTGCTTATGGCTATTATACCACCGTGGTTTTAGCAGCAACACGATAGTTTCACCGGACTTAAAAGTCCCTACCGACTTCTCCCCATGCCTAAAGCTAGGGGCTTGCGTTTGGCTTTTTGGTCAAACGTAATTGAGCCTATTGTTCTGGTTGAAAAAATTATTAAGCCGTTTTGCTACCGCGGCGGCGGCGCGCTGCAACCAAGCCACCCAAACCGAGAGCCAAACCAGTCATCGTCATTGGTTCGGGAACTGGTTCTGCGGTCGCGGTCACTGTGAAGTCTTGGAAGTCTGCGTCGTTGCCGTTACCGCGATCGTCGAAGGAGATTGCCACGCCTCCATTAAACAGAGAACTTCCTGAGGAGAAGTCTGCGGGATTTCCTGCGAAGGCCGCCCCGTCTGCTGCGTTGATGATTGTAGGCAGCATTCCATTAGGATTGAAAAACAAGGCTTGCTGAGTGCCGCCGCTGTTCAAGGCTGAGGTCGAGTAGACAGTGCCGTTGGAGCCGCTGTTGAGTCCCAAAGTGTAAACTTGATTTGCCAGGAATGTGTATGTTGCAATGCCACTACCCAAGACTGTATTGCCCAGAGTTCCTTTCCAGTTGTTGTTCGCGCCGCTGTCTGAGGATTTAACTTCGCTAAACAGGGTTTTCAAGAAAGTGGGAGTCCCGCCACTGACACCGTAGATTCCCAAAGAGGACTGGAACATACCGTAAGATTGTCTGAAGTTAAAGATGACCTGTGTATCATTCTCGAATTGGATGGTGTTGGTACCAAAGGAGAAGGCATGAGCTGGAGCAGCGGCGCCAAACAGAGCTGTGGCGGCTGCGGTAGCTGTTAAGGCGGATAAGAATTTGGTATTCATAATCTGTTCCGTTTGTGAGGTTGAAGGTTATTCTTACTTTGCAGTATTGTTTATGCCTATTTTACCCTAGTGGTTTTAGCAAAAAGATCGTTTCACCGGACTTTTAAGTCCCTAGCGAATTATGCCCCTGTCTAAAGCTAGGGGCTTGCGTCTGGCTTTTTGGTCAAACGTAATTGAGCCAATTATTCTGGTTGAAAAAATTATTAAGCCGTTTTGCTACCGCGGCGGCGGCGCGCTGCAACCAAGCCACCCAAACCGAGAGCCAAACCAGTCATCGTCATTGGTTCGGGAACTGCTTCTGCGGTCACTGTGAAGTCTTGGAAGTCTGCGTCGGCGCCGTTACCGCGATCGTCGAAGGAGATTGCCACGCCTCCATTAAACAGAGAACTTCCTGAGGAGAAGTTTGCGGCATTTCCTGCGAAGGCCGCCCCGTCTCCTGCCGGGATGACTAGAGGCAGCAGTACATTAGGATCGCCAAACACGGCTTGCTGACTGCCGCCGCTGTTCAAGCCTGAGCTCGAGTAGACAGTGGGCTGGGTGCTGCCGTCGAGCCACACGCTTGAGAGTCCCAAAGTGTAAACTTGATTTGCCAGGAATGTGTATGTTGCAATGCCACTACCCAAGACTGTATTGCCCAGAGTTCCTTTCCAGTTGTTGTTCGCGCCGCTGTCTGAGGATTTAACTTCGCTAAACAGGGTTTTCAAGAAAGTGGGAGTCCCGCCACTGACACCGTAGATTCCCAAAGAGGACTGGAACATACCGTAAGATTGTCTGAAGTTAAAGATGACCTGTGTATCATTCTCGAATTGGATGGTGTTGGTACCAAAGGAGAAGGCATGAGCTGGAGCTGCGGCGCCAAACAGAGCTGTGGCGGCTGCGGTAGCTGTTAGGGCGGATAAGAATTTGGTATTCATAATCTGTTCGGTTTGGGAGGTGGTCTTTATTGATTTTATTATGCAATACTTTCTTGGTATTTTTTGGACTTTATGTCAATTTTTACAGATTCTTTATCAAGCCTTTACACGTCCTTCACAAATGCTGTCGCTCGAATCAGCTTGCACGGCGATCGCCCCATAAAAATACACACTAAATAATTATAAAGATTGTGGCTTAAAACCTTGAATTCGCGGGTCTGGGAGCGCGAACCAGCCAAACTGATTTGGCTCGGGCTTAGGCTAATTTTTATTTGATTGTCAAGTCAAAACCCTCAACAGCCAACATTTAAGTAAAAATTCAGTGAAACCCTTGCCCACTCACAGTTACAGGAGTTTTATATTAACCGCAAACTGGAAATATTTGTTTTTTTGGAGTTGCGTATTGTAATTAAAGAAATTTAGCGATGGGATAAATTACGTACCAACTGCGATCGTTGGGTTTACGCCTTTTGGTTAAATTAAATATATCCCGCGCCGTGAGAGTTCCCAAGGATGCGATCGACTAGATGAAATGGGAGAAAATTGCATCGCTAAAAGACCGGATTTGCTCTCAACAAATACCGTTTATAGAAGCTCTGGGCAAGTCCTTGCTCGCGATCGCATCAAAACATACCGCTGTAGCGTTCCTCGGCCCAAGGTTCGCCCCGCCGGTGGTAGCCGTTGCGTTCCCAAAAACCGAGTTCTTCGGTTTCTGTAAACTCCAGCCCGTTAATCCATTTAGCGCTTTTCCACGCGTACAAGTGGGGAACTACCAGCCGCATTGGGCCGCCGTGGTCTGGGGATAGGGGTTCGCCGAAGAGGGTGTGGGCGAAAAAGTTTTCTTCTCTCTGTAAGTCCGCGATCGCAATGTTAGTGGTGTAGCCGCCGTAGCAGTGTTCCAGCACGTGCACAGCTTTTGGATCGACTTCTATGTATTTCATAAAATCTGTGACTTTGACTCCCGTCCACTGCACGTCGAGTTTTGACCAGCGGGTGACGCAGTGAAAATCCGCAGTAAAGTTAGTTTGGGGCATGGCCTGGAAGTCCGACCAAGTGAAGGTTTTTGGTTTTGCCAATCCCCAGACTTTAAATTCCCAACTCTCAATGCTGACCGAGGGTGTATCGCCGTAGGTCAGCACGGGAAAGCCGTTGGCGAGGTATTGACCAGGGGGGACGCGATCGCTGTTTTCTAATTCTGGCTTGCGAAAAAATTTGCCCAGCATTGATGCACCCTCTACAGTAACTGACTGCAATCCTCAGTATAACTTGCAGAGCTCGGTGCATTGCAATCCATCTCAAGGTAGAAAGCAAAAGCCCTTCGGCAGAAATAAAAATCCCAAAATCCTGCCTGATGCCAACCTACTTCTGCCTTCGGATAGATGCGAAGCTAAAAATTACAAAATATATCGCCCCATGGTATGAATTACCTAACCTTAAATTGTATCGCAATTAATGGTGCATTTCCGAATTTTTGATGTATTGTAACAATATGCTCAGATGCCAGATGTAAAAAAAAATTGACGGGGTAAAAATCATGATCGCAAGTTGCTTGATTCCGTTGACGGTCTGCTTGATTGCTTGGTGGGTGACTGCCGGGACTGACAACAGAACGCTAGACGGGATTCCGGCTCCCATAGCTGCAATTATTGGAGTGTTTTCGTTAATTTGGTTGGTGGCCGTGTGTCCTTGGCCTGTTGAACTCGCTCTCGTCTTGGCGGTGCTAGTTTGGGGCAAGGCTTACCTGCAAAAAATCTTGAACGTCGGCTGAATTTTCCAAGCTTGCGCTTAAGAAATTTGCGGAACCGCGATCGGGGTGCCTATCTTATTTTTTTAGAGAGTATCATTTGAGAAATTTTCCAAGTTTGCAGGGTGCGCGGGCGCACCTTGCTCCTAGGGGTTCGTAAAATGGCGAGCTGTTAAATTGGCAAGCGATTGATATCTTTATTAGAACCAATTACTACCATTACCTCGCCCCTTCTCAAGCGTTCGTTTGGCTGCGGATTGATCTCGAACTTGTCGGCGCGACTGACTGCTAGCAAGTTCAAACCGTACCTGTGCCGGAGCTCCAAATCCGAGATGGTTTTGCCGTCAAACTTTTCAGGAACGAGCAACTCAACGATACTGTGATCTGGGTCGAGGTCAAAGCGTTCTAAAATGCTTGGTCTTGTAAGAATCCGGGCCAATGAGCAGCCCATTTCTCGTTCGGGAAAAACTACATGATCGGCGCCGACTTTTTTCAACAGTTTTAAGTGAGTTTCCGAAGAAGCTTTGGCTATTACGTAAGTTACCCCGCCTTCCTTAAGGTTTAGGGTGGTGGTAATGCTTTCTGCTAGGTAATTGCCGATCGCCACAATCACTGTTTCAAATTCAAATATACCCGCTTCCGCCAGAGCGCTAGGCTCAGTAGAATCTAACTGCAAAACGTGAGAAGAAATACGATCGGTCAAAGCTTGAGTTACTTTTGTTTCGTCCGAGTCAACTCCCAGGACTTCGTAACCCAAGCCGTGCAGAGTGGAGCACACAGCTTTGCCGAAGCGTCCCAAACCAATAACTGCAAACTGCTTGTTTTCGGTGCGCAAACTGCGAAAAAATTTCAAAGATGACAGGTTCACTGAATCTCCAGCGCTGAGCGTCTTGCTGTTTAAATTTTAGCAGAGACAGCGCCGCCTCCTTTTGATTTTTGGGTAAGTAGTAAAAGTTGATTTGGGTTGTCACCCTTTGTTTAGATTATCAGCAACAAGGTCGGATTTTGTTATCCAACTAACAAACTTTCCTCAGCATACTTAAAAGACCTGGGTGTTGGGTCGCCAAAGGCAGCACTCATCAGCAGCAGCACGCCAACCCGACCTACATACATTGTAGCAATCAAAATCAACTTACCGATCGCTGAAATCTTGGCTGTAATCCCTGTGGAAAGACCGACCGTGCCAAAAGCTGAAACTGCTTCAAACAGCGCTTCGATAAATTCTACTTGGGGATTGGTCAGCTCGATTAAAATTGCAGATGTGAACGCGACCAACAGGGAACCAAAGAGTACGCTAATGGTTTTCAGAATCAGTGCTGGCGGGATTTGACGCCGATAGCACTCCACCTCTTCCTGGCCTTCGAGAACTGCTGTGCTACAGCAAAACAATATCCTAAAAGTTGTGGTTTTGATTCCGCCGCCGGTGCTGCCAGGGCTGGCGCCGATAAACATCAGCGCGACGGTCAGAAATAGCCCGGCTTCGCTCATTTGGCCTATCTCAATTGTATTGAATCCCGCCGTGCGGGGAGTAACAGATTGAAACCAAGCTGCCATCACCTTTTGAGGAAAATTTAGAGGACCGAAAGTTGCTGGGTTGTTGTATTCCAGCACCAAAAAGGCTAGCGTTCCTAAAATTAAAAGGACAGCCGTTGTACTGGTAACTACTTTGAAGTTGAGGGAAAAAACTGTGCAGATAGGGCTTTTCTTGAAGCGATCGCGCAGCCAGAGGTACATTTCCATAATTACTTGATACCCGATTCCCCCAAATATGATTAAACCGCCGACAGTGAAGTTAACCATAGGCGAAGTGACGTAGCCGATCAAATTATCGGTATACAGGCTAAAACCAGCGTTGTTAAAGGAATTAACGCTGTGAAATATAGCAGACCACACACCGTTTTTAAATCCGTATTTGGGAACGAAAACCGACATCAGCAAAAACACTCCAGTTAATTCAAACAAAAGGGTGGTTGCTAGAATTGACTGCACGAGTTGCACTACGCCGGCTAGCCCGGGTTTGTCGAGAGATTGTTGCAGGGCAACTTTGTCTTTTAAGCCAAAGCGGCGGCCCAATAACAGCAGCAAGAAAGTCGTGGCTGTCATGTAGCCCAAGCCTCCTATTTGCACCAGTAAAACTAGGAACAGTTGCCCCCAAAAAGAGTAATATTTTCCGACATCGACAACGGCCAAGCCGGTGACGCAGACAGCGGAAGTAGACATAAACAGTGCTGTTATTGGATCGCTCCAAGTTCCATCAATTTTGGAAAAGGGCATCATCAGTAATAGAGCACCTGCGGTGATGACGGCGAGAAAGCCCAAAGCAATGGTTCGCGAGACAGTCATTCGATTTAAGATTTTAGATTGGAGATTTTAGATTTTAGAGGGAACCCACAAATCGATCCTCGGCCTTGAAATCAGGACATCTGTGTCTGGGGAATGCCTGGGACCGATCGAACTCAAATCGCACAATTTGATGACAACATTGGGAAAATAACGGTAGAATTCCTTTAATAACTTGCGATCCGGCGATGACATCAACACTTTACCAGCAAATTCAGCAACTCTACGACGCTTCTAGCGGTTTGTGGGAGCAGGTGTGGGGCGAACATATGCACCACGGTTACTACGGCCCGGATGGCAATTTGAAAAAAGAGCGCCGACAGGCTCAGATAGATTTGATAGAAGAACTCCTGGGCTGGGCTGGAGTACCGTCAGAGAAAGCACTCTGTGAATCTTACCGCATTCTCGATGTCGGTTGTGGGATCGGCGGCAGCACGCTTTATTTGACTCAAAAGTTTAGTTCGATCGCTGAAAATAATTTAAAGTCGGATGCGGGGACCGATCGTGATTTTAGCCGATCGCCCGCACAAAATAAAACGGGCGCTAGCGTTACAGCTACCGGAATTACTCTGAGTCCGGTACAAGCCAACAGAGCGACCGAACGCGCTAAAATTGCGGATGCTCAAAGCAATGTGAATTTTTTGGTAGCCGATGCTTTGAATATGCCTTTTCCTGACGAGTCATTCGACTTGGTTTGGTCGCTAGAAAGCGGCGAACATATGCCCGACAAAATTAAGTTTTTGCAGGAATGCTGCCGCGTGCTCAAGCCGGGAGGAACTTTGATTTTGGCAACTTGGTGTCACCGCCCGGTGGGAGAAAAGGCGGGAGAATTAACTGATGAAGAGAGAAAGGAATTGGCAGAAATTTACCGGGTTTATGCTTTGCCTTATGTGATTTCTTTGCCGGAATACGAGGAAATTGTCCGCAGTTTGCCTTTGACAAGTATTCGCACTGCTGATTGGTCAAAAGCTGTTGCTCCTTTTTGGGATGTGGTGATCGATTCTGCTTTGACTCCGAGGGCGATTTGGGGTTTGCTCACGAGCGGTTGGACGACTATTCAAGCTGCACTTGCTCTCGGATTGATGAGCCGCGGATATCAGAGCGGATTGATTCGTTTCGGGCTGATTTGTGCTGTAAAATAAAGTTGAAGGAAGGCCCTTCGACTTGGCGAGCGGCTAAAAACACGACACGGATTTTGGCGCCGATACACGGATTAATTATTTAACTGGCGATCGGGCAAAGTCCATTAATGATAATTTAACGTTAAACCAACCGTCTCTCTTGTTTGTATCGAGGTCTCGATCCCCCCTACTCCCCGCGTCCGGGGAGTAGGGGGTGGAACAAGAGGACTCTTTTCCCGATGTTTTGGGGGATGCGAGGAAGATATAGACTCGACTAAAAACGAGATTTATGATGGTTTCAGTCAGAAGTTGATACTGTTGAAAAAAAAATATTTAGGGGGCATTTTATATTTATGAGTAATGATGCGATTGGCAAGTCTTGGATCGATCAAAATGGCTCGGGTCCGCCAAGCTGGGTGAGGGCATTTTGGGAGTTTTCTCGACCGCACACAATTGTGGGCACTAGCTTGAGTGTATTGGCTTTGTACGCGATCGCTCAAAGCGCGCGGCTGTTTGTGAATCCTGTATTTTGGCCCCTAGCTTTTGCTTGGTTGGCTTGCATTTGCGGCAATATTTATATTGTGGGGTTGAACCAGTTAGAAGATGTTGAAATTGATAAAATAAATAAGCCGTATTTGCCGATCGCCTCGGGAGTGTTTTCTCGGAAAACCGGGGAATTAATTGTAATTGCAACGGGAATTATAGCAATTTTGACGGCGGTTTTACAAGGTCCGTTTTTGCTGGCTACTGTTGGTGTTAGTTTGGCGATTGGGACTGCTTATTCTCTGCCGCCAATTCGGCTGAAGCGGTTTCCTTTTTGGGCGGCGCTGTGCATTTTTACGGTGCGGGGCGCGATCGTAAATTTAGGGTTATTTTTGCACTTTAATTGGGTGTTGGGTTTGGGAAGGGCGAAAAGCGCTTTTTCTGGCTGGAGTTTGGAGAGTGTGTCTTTTGAGATTCCTGCGGAAGTTTGGGTGCTGACGGTTTTTGTTGTGGTGTTTACGTTTGCGATCGCCATTTTTAAAGATATCCCGGACATGGAAGGCGACAAGCAATACAATATTACTACGTTTACGATTGAGCTGGGCAAGCCGGCCGTCTTTAATTTATCTCGCTGGGTGTTGACGGTTTGTTATTTGGGCGCGACTTTGGCGGGAGCGATCGTATTGTCTAATGTTAATTTAGTGTTTCTGGCAGTTTCTCATTTGGCGGCTTTGGGTTTGATGTGGTTTTGGAGCGCAAAAGTTAATTTGGACGATAAAATAGAAATTGCTGCATTTTATCAGTTTATCTGGAAGTTGTTTTTCTTAGAATATCTGATTTTTCCCGCAGCTTGTTTGTTGGGGTAGAAGTCAAGCGTCAAGAAGGCTATAAGGCGAAGCCGAGCGGGTAAAAAGGGGGAAGAAGAGTCCTGCTTGAAGGGGGAATAAGGAAGGAAGAGTTAACAAATTAGAACAACTTGACAATTACAAGTTAGCGAACTCCTAAACAACAAAGACAACTATGGGTTCTCAAAAAAAATCGCGAAAATCAGCCTGCAAATTGGGTGCAGAAGACTCTTTGAAAATAGCTTGGGAACATCACCAAGCGGGACGTTTGTTAGAAGCTGAGAAATTGTACCGGCAAATCATAGAAGTGCAGCCGGAATCAGCAAACGTTTTGTGTTTGTTGGGAATAGCGGCGAGACAGCAGGGAAAAATTGCCGAAGCGCTCGACTTTTACGAACAGGCGATCGCCCACAACCCCGATTTGGTAGAAGCACATTTAAATAAGGCTAATGCTTTGCTGGATGTAGGGGAATATGAAAGGGCGATCGCCTGTTACGAACAAGTCATCAAAAGGCAGCCAAATTCCGCACTAGCCTACAATAATTTGGGCTGGCTCAAACAGCAACTCGGCGAAATTGACTCGGCAATTTTATATTACCAAACAGCGCTGCAACTCGCTCCCAACCTGTACGAAACAGCGCACAACTTAGCACATTTATTTAAAGACAAAAATCAATTTAACGAGGCGATAGCCTGTTACCTGAACGCTTTACAAATCAATCCCAACTTGACATATTCTCTGATGGGCTTGGGAACAGTTTGGCAGCAGCAAGGTAAATTAGCAGAAGCTTTTAACTGCTACCAGCAAGCTGTAAAACTTGAACCAAACAATCCCGAAGCTCACAACAATGTAGGAGCATTTTACCACCAACAAGGCCATGCAAAAGCAGCAATACCCCACTACAGACAAGCCTTAAAATTAAAGCCAGACTTCGTGGATGCTATTAACAATCTCGGACACGCTTTGGTCGATGTAGGAGAATTTCAAGAGGCTTTTTATTGTCACAGTCGAGCCTTGGAATTGCAGCCAGACAACGCTACCGCACACCTGGAATTAGGTTTAACTTTGCTATTGTTCGGAGATTTTCAGCGCGGTTTTGCTGAATATGAGTGGCGGTGGCGCACTCCGCAACTACAACCGAGGCAATTTAAACAGCCGGTTTGGGATGGTTCGGATTTGCAGGGGAAAACTATTTTGCTCCACGTCGAGCAAGGCTTCGGCGATTCTATTCAGTTTATTCGCTACGCGCCGATTCTTCGCAGCCGAGGCGCTAAAGTTATGGTGGCTTGCTATCCAGAACTGATGCGGTTGTTTGCGAGTGTTGCCGGCATTGAATATTTATCAGCTAGTTTTGAGGGTTTGCCAGAATTTGACGTTCACGCGCCGCTGATGAGTTTGCCGCGAATTGTGGGCACAACTCTGGAAACAATACCGGCAAATGTTCCTTATTTAGCTCCCCCTGCTGAGTGCAAGTTTGCGCTTTCTTCTGAGGCAAAATTGAAGGTAGGGATTGTTTGGGCGGGGAGTCCGCAGCGCCGGAAAGACAATCAGCGTTCTTGCAGCTTGAGCGATTTTCTTCGATTTTTGGATGTTCCGGGCATCGCTTTTTATAGTTTACAAAAAAACTTGTCCCCGAGCGATCGCACTTTGTTGAACCAGCGCTTAGTGCCGGATTTGAGTCCGCATTTGAGCGACTTTGCTGATACCGCTTCTGCAATATCTCAACTGGATTTAGTGATTAGTGTCGATACGGCTGTGGCGCACTTAGCCGGTGCTTTAGGAAAACCGGTTTGGGTACTGCTTTCTTTTGCTCCTGACTGGCGCTGGCTGCTGCAGCGCGAAGACAATCCTTGGTATCCAACTGCAAGGCTTTTCCGGCAAAGTCAGCCGGAAAGTTGGCAAGAATTGTTTGAAGATGTACAGGCGGCTTTGAGTTCTTTTGCGATCGCCACTAGTGGTAGTTATTCCGAGGATTCTGCCCACAAGCAGCTTGACTTCGTTTCGCTCGCAATGACTGGTAATAATCAGCCTGACCTCGATTGTGTGGCACTCACAATGACAGGTCCAAGCCTGGTTGAAGAGAGTAAAGAAATATTTGTGATTGGGAACGAAGGGCTGGCGGAAAACTACGCAGCTAACCAATCGCAGGGGATTGAGACATCTGTTGCGATTGAAACGGGTGGCGAGAATCCGGTTTTTTTAGAGGATTTATTGCGGCAAGCAGAGCATTTAATGGAAACAGGCGATAAGGAAGAGGCGATCGCCCTTTACGAAGAGATAATATCTGTTGACCCAACTTGCGTCCAAGCGCGGATTAATTTTGGTTTTCTCAAGCAAGAAAAGGGCGAATTGGACGCAGCTATCCCGCATTACCGAGAAGCTTTAGCGCTCAATCCCCATATTCCTCAAACAGCTTACAACTTGGCAAAGATTTTTGAGGAACAAGGTCAAGTGTCCGAGGCTATCGCACATTACGAGCAAGCTCTTGTCGCTGAACCGGATTTCGTGCCCGCACTGATTAATTTAGCCGTGGCGCTGCAAGAAAAAGGCGAACTTTTAAGGGCGATCGAGCTGTACCGGCGAGCGCTGGAAATTCATCCGCATAGCTGGGAAGCTTACAACAATCTAGCAACAGTGTTGCAAGAACAGGGCAATTTAGAAGAGGCGCTGGAGTATTATCACAAAGCTCTAGAATTGCTGCCAGATTTTGTGGAAGCTCTTAACAATTTAGGCAGGACGTTTCTGGAAAAAGGCGCGGTAGAAGATGCGATCGCCTGCTACAGACGAGCGATTCATTTAAGTCCAAATCATGCGAGCGCTCACCTGAATTTGTCCTTGGCTTTGCTGTTGGTGGGAGATTTGGAAAATGGTCTCGCCGAATATGAGTGGCGCTGGGAAATTAAAGAATTTAAAACAGGGCATTCCTGTGTTATAGCGGGGGCGGGAAATACAGTTTCGGCGAGAGAATACGGGCCGCTGTGGGATGGTTCTGAGTTGCAGGGAAAGACTATTTTGCTGCACGCTGAACAAGGTTTAGGCGATTCGCTTCAGTTTATTCGCTACGCGGAGCTAGTCAAAAATAAAGGCGGTAGGGTAATTGTGGTCTGCGATCGGCAGTTGCACCGTTTGTTTGGAACGGTTGAGGGCATTGATTTGCTAATAGTTAAAGGTGAGCTGCAGCCGGAATTTGACGTGCAAGTGCCGATGTTGAGTTTGCCCTATGCTCTCGGTACAAAGCTGGAAACAATACCGGCAAATACTCCTTATTTATCTCCGCCTGCGGGTGCAGAATTTACGCTATTGCCCGATCGCAATTTGAAAGTTGGGATTGTCTGGGCGGGGAATCCAAAACACCGCAAAAACAAGCAGCGTTCTTGCAGTTTAAGTCAGTTTCTAACGCTTTTGGACGTTTCGGGGGTAAGTTTTTACAGCTTGCAGAAAGAGCTTTCCGAGGCAGAACGCACGCTGTTGGATCAAAGGTCGATCGTAGATTTGAGCCCGCATTTTGGCGATTTTGCCGATACTGCTGCTGCGATCGCCCAACTGGATTTAGTGATTAGCGTCGATACCGCTGTCGCCCATTTGGCGGGCGCTTTGGGTAAACCGGTGTGGATTTTGCTGGCGTTTTCGCCGGATTGGCGGTGGCTCTTGGAGCGCGAAGACAGTCCTTGGTATCCAAGTGCAAGGCTGTTTCGCCAGCATCAGCGGGGCGACTGGGAGGGTGTTTTCGCTCGGGTGGCGCAAGCTCTAGGCGCGGTTGCTGCTGCATCCGGGCCGTCGGATGCGGCGGAGGCAGAGTTTCGGTTGGGCCACCAGAAGCAGCAGCAAACCGACTTTGGCGGTGCGATCGAATGTTATGAGCGAGCGATCGCGATCGATCCTAATTACGCGGCCGCCTACAGCAATTTAGGCGTTGTCAAACAGCAAATCGGCCGGCTAACAGAGGCGATCGCGCACTACCGACAAGCCCTAGCAATCGACCGGAATTTGGCGGAAACTGCGAGCAATTTGGGCAGCGCCCTCGCGGAAGCAGGGGAGAATGAAGAGGCGATCGCAGAATACGAGCGGGCGCTTTCTTTGAACCCGAATTGCGCGGAAGCGCTGATTAATTTGGGGCTGTTGCGAGAAGAGCAAGGGGATGTGGCGGAGGCTGTAAGCTTGTACGAGCAAGCGATTCAAGTCAATCCTCATTGCGCGGAGGCTTATTTGAATTTGGCAATTGCTTTGGAGGAACAAGGGGAGGAAGGGGAAGCGGGCGCGAATTACGAACGGGCGATCGCGAATTACGAACGGGCGATCGCGATCGAGCCAAATTATTTCGATGCCTTGCACAACTTAGCATACGCCTCGCTGCGACAGGGCCGAGTTGCTTCGGCGATCGCATACTACGATCGAGCTCTGGCGCTGCAACCGGATTTGCCCCAAACCGATCTCGCTTTGGGGAGTTGGCTGTCTGAGCAAGATAAGTTAGATGAGGCTCTAGCTTTTTGCCAGCAAGCGATTCAGAAATTGCCAGCCAGTGCACAAGCTCGCTGCAATCTGGGAATTGTCCTGCAAAAACAGGGCAAAATTGAAGATGCGATCGCCTGCTATCAGCAAGCTTTGAGCCTGAAACCCGACTTTCCTGAAGCTTTCAACAATCTCGGCAAAGCTTTTGAGGAAGCGGGAAAAATGGCAGAGGCGATGGACTGTTACCGTCGGGCGATCGAACTCAAACCCGGTTATCTCAATCCCCTCAACAGTTTGGCAAGTGCTTTGCACGATCGCGGCTTCTTTGCAGATGCTGTCACCTGCTACAGCCAAGCAGTTAAATTCAATGTCGGCAATCCTGAATCTCACCTAAATTTAGGTTTAGCTTTGCTGCTGGCGGGAGACTTTCAGCGCGGTTTTTGCGAGTACGAATGGCGACTGCTGGTGCAACAAAAACAGTTCCCGCGCCACAACTTTCAACAGCCAGTTTGGGATGGCAAAGATTTGCAGGGAAAAACTATTTTGCTGTGTCCGGAACAGGGTTTAGGCGATGCAATTCAGTTTATCAGATACGCAGATTTAGTCAAGCAAAAAGGCGGTCGCGTAATTGTTTGGTGTTTGCCGCAGTTGCAGCGCTTGTTTGCACAAGTTTCGGCAATCGATGGGCTAATAGTTAATCCAGAGGATGCGCCGGATTTTCAAGTGCGCGCGCAGCTAATGAGTTTGCCACACCTACTGGGAACAACTTTAGAAACTGTACCAGCCAACGTTCCTTATTTAGCTCCCCCGCCGGGTTGGGAATATTCTCTTCCGAACACTCCTAATTTGAAAGTGGGAATTGTGTGGTCAGGAAATCCTAAAAATTCCACAAATAATGTGCGATCGCTCCCGCTAAATTTGTTAACTAAACTGTTAGATATTCCGGGAGCAGATTTTTACAGTTTGCAAAAGGAAATGACAACAGACGAGATCGCTTTGTTAGAGCAAATGCCCGTAACCGATTTAAGCTCTTATTTGCACGACTTTGCCGATACTGCGGCGGCAATCTCGGCTTTGGATTTAGTGATTTCTGTAGATACTTCTGTGGCGCACTTGGCCGGTGCTTTGGGCAAACCAGTCTGGATCTTTCTGTGTTTTGTGCCGGATTGGCGGTGGATGTTGCAACGCGAAGATAGTCCTTGGTATCCCACGGCGCGGCTGTTTCGCCAGTCAACAGCGGGAGATTGGGAAGGAGTTTTAGAACAAGCGGGTTTCGCGCTCAGAGAAATAATTTTCCAGCATCAGGAAGCTCAACCACTAATAGAAGCTCAGCCCAATCTTGAATTAGCTAAAAAACAGTTCAATAGGGGAAATATTCTGAAAGCGCAAGGTAGATTCTCCGAGGCGATCGCTTATTTTAAGAATGCTTTAGTTTTGCAGCCAGATTTGATAGAAGCCGCAACTAATTTGGCAGTGACGCTGCACCAAACAGGCGATTTTGCCGAAGCAGCAGCCTATTATCAGCGCGCGCTCGAAATCGATCCGAACTGCGCTCAATCGCACAATAACTTGGGTATTTTGCTGCAAGCTCAAGGCAATATAGCCGCTGCTGTATCTTGCTTTCAAAAGGCGATCGCCCTGAATCCGATTTACCTCAAAGCTCTCAACAATCTCGGCGCCATACTCCAGCAGCAGGGCGAGTTGCCGACTGCGATCGCCTGTTTTCATCAAGCACTTTCTGTCAATTCCAATTACGTGCCAGCGCTGGTAAATTTGGGTGTGGCGATGCAAGCGAAATCTCAGCTAGCCGACGCAGAACGCCTTTACGAGCGTGCAATTGAAGCAGAACCAAACAATCCTAAAGGACACTATCACTTGGGAACTTTATACTTGGGTGCCGGCAAAATAGAACAGGCAATCTCTAGCTTAGAAAAAGCGATATCTTTGAACCAAAATTATATAGAAGCTCTCACAAATTTAGGCAGTGCTGTCGAAGAATTAGGAGACGTAAATCGAGCAATTTGGTGTTACAGTAAAGCTCTAGAAATTGATGCAAATTGTGTTAAAGCTCACTTCAATTTAAGCTTGGTATTGCTGTTGAGCGGGGACTTGCCGCGCGGCTTAGCAGAATACGAGTGGCGCTGGCAAACAGAACAGGCGAGAAAACTGCAACGGTTGAATTTTGACCAACCGATTTGGGACGGTTCAGATTTGAACGGGCAAACTATTTTGCTCCGATGCGAACAAGGTTTGGGCGATGCGATTCAATGTGTGCGATACGTGGCAATTGTACAGCAAAAAGGTGGCAAAGTAATCATTTCTTGCTATCAAGAACTGAAGCGTTTATTTAAGCAGATTCCTGGTCTCGAACAAGTGGCGGTTCGGCTCAATGAATTGCCGGATTTCCAAGTGCAAGCACCGCTGATGAGTTTGCCGCATATTCTGGGAACAAATTTAGAAAATATACCGGCAAATGTTCCTTATTTAGCGCCGCCGCCGAATTGGCAATTTTCGCTAAATTCTGAACCAAATTTCAAAGTTGGGATTGTGTGGGCGGGAAGTTCGGAACATTTGAAGGATTTTCAGCGCTCGAGCGATTTAAGCTATTTTCTGCAATTGTTAGATATTCCCGGTGTAAGTTTTTACAGTCTACAAAAAAAATTATCGGCGGGCGAGCGTACTTTGTTAGCTCAAACTCCCGTGATAGATTTGAGCGACAATTTGAACGATTTGGCCGATACTGCGGCAGTGATATCGCAACTGGATTTAGTAATTTGTGTGGATAGTGCTGTCGCACACTTAGCCGGTGCTTTGGGTAAACCCATATGGATTTTGCTGTGTTTTATGCCGGATTGGCGGTGGATGTTGGAACGCGAAGACAGCCCTTGGTATCCGACGGCGCGGCTGTTTCGCCAGCAAACAGCGGGCGATTGGGAGGAAGTATTCCATCGGGTAAAAATAGCCTTAAAACACCTAATCTCTACTCGTTCCCAGGAAGAGCCTGGTAACGCAGTTCCCGATGCTGCGCCTCGATTTTCCTTATCGCCCGCACAGGTACAATTTCACCTAGCAAATGCCTTACAAAAACAAGGGAAAAAAGCAGACGCAGCCGCTCGCTACGAACAAGTAATTGCCGCCTCACCCCGCCACGCAGAAGCCCACAGTTATTTAGGTTATCTCAAACAGGAAAACGGGCAAATAGCCGAGGCTATTGCTCATTACCAAAAATCGCTACAAATCAATCCCAACCAGGCTGAAACTAACTTATACCTGGGTGCGGTCCTCGCAGAACAGGGACAAGTCGCAGAGGCGATCGACTTCTACAATAAAGCAATTAAACTACGTCCAAACTCGCCCAATTGGCGCTTGAAACTAGCCTTCGCTTTGCTCTTAACGGGAGATTTGAAGCCGGGTTTTGCGGAGTACGAATCGCGCTGGCAAACTCAAGAAATGGACCCCAGACATTTTGCCCAACCACTTTGGGACGGCTCTGATTTGCAGGGAAAAACCATTTTATTGCACCCAGAACAAGGTTTTGGCGATACGATACAGTTCATCCGCTACGCGCCTTTAGTTAAGCAAAAAGGTGGGAAAGTTTTTGTTGCTTGTCATGTGTTGCTGAAGCGTCTATTTGAAGGAATTGCAGGAGTCGATCTAGTAGGAGTGCGCCCGAGCGATTTGGTAGATTTTCAAGTGCAAGCCCCGCTGCTAAGTTTGCCGCGAATTCTGGGAACAACTTTGGAAAATATACCGGCGAATATTCCTTATTTAGCCCCGCCACAGGATTTTAAATTTTCTCTAAAACCGAACAATCAACTAAAAGTAGGTATTGTGTGGGCGGGCGGCCCGCTGAACCGCAACAATCATCAGCGATCGTGTAAATTGAGCGATTTTGTGAAATTTTTAGATGTTCCGGGGGCGAGTTTTTACAGCCTTCAGAAAGATATGTCAGCAGGCGAGATCGCTTTATTAAATCAACAGCAAATTGAAGATTTGAGCGAATATTGCGTCGATTTTGCCGATACCGCAGCAATTATTTCGCAACTCGATTTAGTAATTTGCGTTGACACTGCTGTGGCCCACTTGGCCGGTGCTTTGGGCAAACCAGTCTGGATTTTGCTGTCTTTTGTTCCCGATTGGCGCTGGATGCTGGAACGCGAAGATAGCCCTTGGTATCCCACTGTGCGTCTGTTTCGCCAGCAAAAAGCCGGTGATTGGGATGGAGTTTGCGATCGCATAAAAGCAGCCTTGCTAGAGAGGGCCGGCACGGGGGCACCGCCCCTACAATCTACTCCTTCCCAGGCTCAGCCTGCTAACGCAGCTTCTTACGATCCGCCTCGAAACTCCCCCCCACAAACACCCCCGCAAATTACAGGAATTGGCATTAGTTGGCCGATCAGCATTACCAGCGGCTGGGGAATTTACGGCCTGAATTTAACACTACAACTGCTGCAAAATCCTGCCTGGGAAGTTGCACTTTTAGCACCGCCATCAATCACCTCAGAATCGCTCAATCCGCTGCATAAATCGCTGTTATTACCTGTAATTGAAAAGCAAAAAAATTTTCAGGAATTAGTAGCAGCCAATTCCGACAAACAAATCAGTTGTAATTTTCCCGTACTTTACGGTCTCGGCAATAATTTAGCATCCTTTGGAGTTGAGAATCAAATTACCAGCGCTTCTCCAGTAGGAGTCATCTTTTTTGAAGACACGCGAATCACAACAGAAGCACTAGAAACAGCTAAAAAATATAGCGCGATTGTCGCCGGTTCCAACTGGAATGCCGATGTTTTGAGAAGCTGCGGCTTGAATAATGTGGCGATGGTACATCAAGGAATTGACCCAACAATTTTCCATCCTGCACCCAAATCTAATCTATTTGGCGATCGCTTCGTCATCTTCTCTGGCGGCAAACTGGAATATCGCAAAGGTCAAGATATTGTAATTGCCGCTTTCAAACGATTTCGCGCCCAACATCCAGAGGCTTTGTTACTAACAACATGGCACAACTTCTGGCCTCAGTATATGTTAGGAATCGAACAAACCGGAAACGTTGCGGGACTTCCCAATATCAACCGCGACGGAAGTTTAGGAATTTCCCAATGGTTAGCGGCTAACGGTTTGCCGGTTGACTCTTTTATCGACATCGGCTTAATTCCCAATCACCTCGCCGGACAAATTTTGCGAGAAGCGGACTGCGCTGTTTTCACCAACCGCTGCGAAGGCGGCACTAATTTAGTCGCGATGGAAAGTATGGCCTGCGGAATTCCGACTATTTTATCAGCAAATACTGGTCATTTAGACTTAATTTACCATAACATTTGCTATCCTTTATCGAATCAGGGACGAGTTAAACCGACTGCTCATTTTTCCGGTGTAGAAGGTTGGGGAGAGTCTGAGGTTGCAGAAGTTGTTGAGGCTTTGGAGCAAATTTATACTAATCGCGAAGAATCAAAAAGTCGCGGTTTAGCTGCGGCTAATTTTATGCTCAATTGGACTTGGGAAAAACAGGTTAAGCGCTTTCTTGATGTTATACTAAATCTGAGATAAAACCTTTTGATAAGAGTCGGCAGTTGAGAGGGCTACTACACACACGAGGTTTCTGTCTAAGAGACTAAAGAATAAAGGGGGTAACAAGCCAAAATAGGGTATTATTACAGCTAAGTTGCCGCACTTAATATTATTTCAACTTTTGAAACCACACTCCTGTTTCATCAATCGTATGCAGAGAAAATGACTCGCCTTTCATCCTCTCAAAATCGTGTACTGCTTGCTGGCACCCCTCCCAGTGACCGTAATCATCAACCTGAATTAAACCGTTAGAAATAACGCTGTCATAAAGCGTATTAAATATATCCATTGTTGACTCGTACCAATCTCCATCAGCGTGCAGAAACGCAATACTTCCTATTGCTGACTTGTATTTGGGTAAAGTCTCGGCGAATAATCCCTTAATCGGTACAACAATATCTCTAACTTGCAGTAATTTACAGATTTTATCCAAATTTTCACTAATTGCAGCTTTGAGAGTTCCTTCGCCAAAATTGGTGAGATTTGCAGGTATTCCCTGATGTTTATCAATCTCCGTAGGTGGGGGCATTCCTTCAAACGTATCAAAAGCATACAGCACTCTCGGACGGCGGCTGTAATGTTTGATTACAAATGCTATCAATGCTGCTGAGCCTCCTTTGCAAGTTCCGCATTCTACAAAATTTCCCGGCAAATCTTCCACACATATTTGCTTTGCCAAACAATAAAGAGAAAACAGTCTCGATTCGCTAAGCAAGGTATAGGGGCGAACAGTTGACAAAATATTTTTAAAGTTTGCAGGAGAAGTTTGCAGTGACGATTGGCTGCTTTGAAGAATTGTCTGCCCATTTCGCTGTTCTAGCGTTGGCAATTTCTGTTTTGGCAACTCTTTGCTAACTGAAATACCGCTGACTGAATAATCCTGCAAATGTGCTGGCAACTGCCAAGAAATATTAGGGTCTGGTTGATGTTTTACTGGCTCGACATTGCCCCGCCAAGCAGCCCCCATAATTTGCATTGTTTGATATACTACCGTTTGCCATCCCCTTTGCTTCAAGTAATCTAAACCTTTAGCAACATCTGGAGCCGCTAAATCGTGAAATAAAATTATCGCATCTTCTTCAGCCAATTTTTCACAGGCAATGGCATCATTTAACGGGCCTTCATTTTCGTGTTCCCCGTCAATAAAAATTAACGACCATTTGCGGTTAAATTGATTTGCTAACTCCTCTACTCTCTGAGGGCTATAACCGGGTACTAGCGTCACGGAAGTTTGAACGCCAGACGCATTTAGAGCACCTTGAATTGAATCGATTACGCTTTGTCTGATATCTTCTCTTTCTAACAGCGGATCGACGACATCTAACTCAACTCCTGCCAGGGCTAAGTGACAGGCAGACCACCCTAGCCAGCAGCCTATTTCTAATGCTTTTTTACCTTTAAATTGTATGGCTGTATTGTAAAGAATGTGTGCTTCGTCGCGACTGAGAAATCCGACTAAATTAGCACGGCGATCGACATACCAATTGTGCTTGATTTCCCGGCGCAAATAAGGCCACGAACAAGTCTGAGTATCCCCAACAATCATGTTGGGAAAGTACGCGTCTGGGAGAATAACTTTCAATCCTGGAGATACGTAATCTCCGGCGGGTAGCAAAGTATTGTTTGTGATTTCTGATAAGGGCGGTAATGTCTTTTTTTCTGGTAATAAATTAGGAGAGTTTGGCTTTCTTTTCGGTTGGTAGCGGAGACTAATTTCTATTTGATTTCCGTCCGTTGTTGCTAATTTTACCAAGTCGTGTTTGTGGCCAGTGATGTGCAGAATGCCGATCGCCTCCTGTGGCAGATACGGCTCCACAAAACAGGCTTGGTGCTTGTCCCAGACGGGCAAACCAAAGTTGCAACTCCAGTTGCAGCGAGCCGGCAGCATCTCTGTTTTGTCAAACATTTCCGTGCCGTAAACTAACCGATTTAAAGCTATTTGGTCGCTCATTAAAGAAACGTGCTGCTGCAATCCCTGTTCTAGGTATTCTGCCCAAATTTCCCAATGGGGGGCGTCTTGTTGCAGCGCGAAAATACCTGCATTTATGGTTGGATAGCTGTGCAATTTTTGGGCGACTTCTTCGCCAAAAGCTGCTTGATAATCGCGGTAAACAAATTGCCAGTACCAAGGCAGTTTGCCGTAAGCTAAATAATAACCTCGGTCGAGTTCTGGAACAACTGCTAAGCCCCGTTTAGCCGCGCCTTTAACTAACAGTTCAACGGCTTGCCAATCTTGCACCCAAGCATCGGCATCTATCCAAAGGTAGATATCAAAATTGGGAAAATATCGACGGAGAAACGGACGGGCTAAAAGTCCTTTGAGATAGTGAGGGGCTTCATTTTTGCCGGGAAAGTCAAAGTTCCAATCGGGCTTTTGAATGATATTAACTTGTGTTTTTAACCACTGCAACTGTTCGGGAGTGCAGCCGAGATCGAAAAAGCCGATCGCCACATTTTCGCCCTCGGGTTTTTCCCGCACCGATAAAATAGTACCTTGCACCAATTCAAAGTAATTTGCATCGGCGGCTGTGATGATGATAATCTGCATAAATAGTAACGGGTGCATCTCGTTGGGTGGGGGCGGGTTTATTTAACCTGTTTGCACCGTTGAGGGGAAGGGGTGAACCCGCCCCTACAGGCTGCTTGAAAAGTCTGATTAAATTATAGGGTAGGGTAGGGTGCGCCGCAGCACCGCAATATTCATAAAACTATACTATGGAGACGATCGAGGAGGAATTGTGAAAAACCAAAAAGGGAAAGTTTATCTAGTCGGTGCGGGGCCGGGAGATTGTAACTTGATGACAGTGCGATCGCACAAACTGCTATCCCAAGCCGAAGTTTTAATCTACGACGCTCTAATCGACATCCCGCAACTCGAATTAATCCCAGCAACTTGTCGGAAAATAGAAGTCGGCAAACGCGGCGGCAAACCTTCCACCCAGCAGCAAGAAATTAACCGTTTGCTGGTAGAACATTGCAAGTTAGGCAAACAAGTGGTGCGGCTAAAAAGCGGCGATCCGTTTATTTTTGGTCGCTCCAGTTCGGAAATACAAGCATTAATCACAGCGGGCTGCGACTTTGAAGTAATACCCGGAATTTCTTCCGCCCTATCCGCACCTTTACTAGCAGGAATTCCCCTCACAGATCCGGTGATGAGTCGCTGTTTTGCAGTGATGAGCGCCCACGAACCGGATGCTCTGGAATGGGAAGCTTTAGTGCAGATAGAAACTTTGGTAATATTGATGGGAGGGCGAAATTTGAGCGAGATAGTCTGGCAATTGCTTCATCACGGACGATCGCCCGAAACTCCGATCGCTATTATCCGAGATTGCGCCCGCCCCGAACAGCACATTTGGCTGGGCACTCTCTCCAACATTGTACAGCAAACAGCAGGTCAATCTCTATCGCCTTGCGTGATGGTAATTGGGGAAGTAGTCAGATTGCGCGAATATTTAATCCAGCCAGAAAGCACAAATATGATCGATACACCAGTCACCTCTAATAACAGTCAATTGCCGCTAGCAGGAAAAACCATTTTAGTCACGCGATCGGTTTCTCAGTCTGCTGAATTTAGCGATCGACTCCAGCAACAAGGAGCCCGCGTTATCGAAATGCCCGCCTTGGTAATTGGACCGCCGTCCACTTGGGAACCATTAGACAGTGCGATCGCACAATTGTCAAGCTTTCACTGGTTAATTCTCACTTCCCACAACGCTGTAGACTGCTTTTTTCAACGATTACAAGCAAAAGGCAAAGACGCCCGCAGCTTGTTTGGTATTAAAATCGCAGTTGTCGGGAAAAAAACAGCAGAAAGTTTGCGATCGCACTCTCTACAGCCAGACTTTATTCCCCCCAATTTTATCGCCGATTCCCTAGTCGAGAACTTCCCCTGGCAGGGCGGGCACGGGGGCACCGCCCCTACAAATTGCAAAATCCTATTTCCGAGAGTAGAAAGCGGCGGCAGAGAAGTTTTAGTAAAAGAATTCACCGCCAAAGGAGCGCAAGTAATAGAAGTGCCAGCTTACCAATCTTGCTGTCCCGAAACAATCGATCCGATCGCCCTATCCGCACTCCAAAATCAAGCCGTAGATATCATAACATTTGCCAGTTCCAAAACCGTCCATAACTTTTGTCACCTCCTAGAAAAAAGCCCTGAATTATCCTTGTCTAAGGATTGGTTGGAAAACGTTTGCATCGCATCCATCGGGCCGGAAACTTCCAAAAGCTGTCAGAATTTATTGGGTAAGTTGGATGTGGAAGCCAAAGAATATACGTTAGACGGGTTGACTGAGGCGATCGTTGAATGGGTTGCAGAATATCAAAATTTGTAAGTGCGATCGAACAGCCGTTAATTATCTAAACTGTAGGTTGTAAAAGGGTTATAATACCAATTTAAAAAAATCCGGGTAAGTAAGGACACGGCAGTGCCGTGTCCCTACAGATGCTCGCGTACAATCTCTCAGTTGCAAAACTTTTATGAATTAGGATAAAATAGTTGTAAGATAACTAGGAGGAAATATGACCGCCAAAGACCAACTTCTTCAAGAACTAGACCAAGTACCAGAACCTATGTTGAAAGAAGTGCTGGTGTTTGTACTAGCCCTGAATGCAAAACAGCCTGTAAAATCAGAAAAAAGTGATGTTTGGAACGCTTACCTAGCATCTAAAAAAGAACTAGAGGACGTTGACCCTGTACCAGAACCTATGTTGAAAGAAGTGCTGGAGTTTGTACTATACCTGAAGACAAAACAGCCTGTAAAAGCCGAAAAAAGTGATGTTTGGAACGCTTACCTAGTCTCTAAAAAAGAACGAGAGGAGGTTGACCGTGTACCAAAACCTAGGTTGAAAGAAGTGCTGGAGTTTATACTAGCCCTGAAGCCAATACAGCCTGTAAAAGCAGAAAAAAGTGATCTAGAAGCCAAAGCATGGCAGGCATATCTAGATTCAGAACGCGAAAGAAAGGAGGTTTACCGTCGCCTTGCCAACTCCTAATTTTGTCAGCAAAAGTATGGTTTTAAGGATCCACGCCAGACAGATAGAGAGATTGGGTGGCACTCCCGGCGTTAGAGATGAAGGCTTGTTGGAGTCCGCTTTGGCTCAACCGCAAGCAACTTTTGGCGGTCAATTTTTGCATCCAACAATTAGCGAACAAGCTGCAGCCTATCTCTACCACATAGCGATGAATCATCCCTTTATTGACGGCAATAAACGAACGGCTTTTGCGGTGATGGATACCTTTTTGCGTTTGAATGGTTGCGCTCTGAATTTGACCGACGATCGAGCCTATGATTTAGTCATGCGAGTTGCACGGGGAACGATGACTAAGGAAGAATTAAGCACGGAGTTCGAGTCATGTATTGTTGAGTTTTAATAAGTAAGTTGGGCAGCCTGCAGGGAGATTAATTAAGGTACGCAGTGGGCACCCTACAGTGAAATAGGGAATCGCGGAACAAAAAAGCGAGTAAAATTATCATCACTAAAGAACAAAGCCGAGCTCCTTGGCGTCAAATCACCAATAAAACTAAAAAAAAAAGTACCAACGACCGATCGCCCTTTTTCCCGCAAATCCCGCTACCCAACTACAAATTAGCAATAGCCATGAATATAAATTTTTCTCGTTACGACACCTTAACCACCCTGCTAGCAGGAACTACCGCAGCCTTAACCATAGTCATCAACCAACCCGCGATCGCCAAAACCCCCCAAGAAGTCGCCAGCATTGCCGGGCCGCTGACAGTACAAATTAACAGTTCCCTCGGAGACGGTTCTGGCGTAATTATTGCCAAAAAAGGCAAAACTTACACAGTTTTAACAGTCAATCACGTCGTAGAAAAAGCAGACGTGAAATACACCGTTCGCACGTCGATCGGCAAAAACTATCAAGCAACCTCCGTCACCCGTTTGCAAACCGCCGAAACTGACCCAGATTTAGCCGTAGTCAAATTTGAAAGCCCCGAAGAATATCCAGTCGCGACGATCGCAGATTCCGATTTGGCCGTCATCGGCACTCAAATCTTCGTTTACGGCTATCCCGCTACCGGCGGACTTTTCGGCGCCGAACGAGAACCCGAACTCTCTCCCGGACTCGTTACCAGCCGCCCGCGCAACCGCCCAGAAGGTTACACTTTGCGGTATCAAGCGGTAACTTGGAGTGGTATGAGTGGCGGTCCTGTTTTTGACTCCGAAGCCCGAGTCATCGGTTTACACGGACAAGGGGAATTCGGTTTTGCACAAACCAGTTCCGGCGAAGTCGCCCCGATTAAAACCGGATTTAATGCAGCAGTTCCAATCAATACATTTATCGCCAAGCTGGTGGCGGCGGGAATAAACAAATCCGAGTTGAAAGTAGACAATACTCCCCCAACCAGCGGCCCGGTATCCACCGCCAATCCGCAAGACGCCCAAGCTTATTATTTTCGAGGACTTTCGCTGTTAGATCGAGGAGATGCTTGGGAGGCGATCGCGGATTTCAACAGATCGCTTGCTTTCAAGCCCAAATATACCCCTGAATTGTATTTTAATATCGGTAATGCCCGCACTTTCATGACCGCCGGCTTGCCCCCACTCGAACCCACACGCGGTTCCAGTGCTATTCAAGCATACACGCTGGCGATCGAAGCCAATCCCGGTTTTGCCGACGCTTACTACAACCGAGCTTTAGCTTACCTGGACAACAAAGACCAACCAAAAGCAATTGCCGACTTTCAAAAAGCAGCAGAACTTTACAAGCAAGGCGGCAGAACGAGTGCCTATCAAGACGCGCTCAACAGAATCAAACAATTGCAGTAGAATTAGAAGTTAAGAATTAAGAATTAAAAATGGGATTATTCATTTTTAATTCTTAATCAACTTTATACAAACAGCAGGTAAATAACAATGACTGCTATCACCTTAAACCTCGATTCCATTATCAAACTAACTTCCGAACAGTTTTACCAACTGTGCGAAGAAAACCCGGACTTGAAACTTGAACGGAACGCCAACGGAGAATTAATTGTCATGGCGCCAACCGGAGGAGAAACAGGGAAACGCAATGTCAAAGTGACTACACAATTGGATCTGTGGAACGAACAAACCGAACTCGGAGAAGTGTTTGATTCCTCCACAGGGTTTACTCTGCCCAATAAAGCCGATCGATCTCCCGATGCTTCTTGGGTAGAAAAATCCCGCTGGTCAGCTTTGACGCCCGAACAAAGAGAAAAATTCATCCCGCTTTGTCCCGATTTTGTCATTGAATTAGTCTCGCCCAGCGACAGTTTGAAAAAATGTCAGGAAAAAATGCAAGAATATATGGAAAATGGCTGCCGTTTGGGTTGGCTGATTAACCGCAAAAAACGGGAAGTTGAAATTTATCGCCCCGGTCAAGATGTGGAAGTTTTACAATCTCCTCTCACCCTTTTTGGGGAAAATGTTTTACCGGGATTTGTTCTCAATTTGCAAAAAATTTGGAATTAATTTGAGTTATCAATTGTTTTTAAATTTAAAAAAACTGCTATGACAGCTATAACCTTAAACCTCAACTCCATAATTAAACTAACTTCCGAACAGTTTTATCAACTGTGCGAAGAAAACCCGGACTTGAAACTAGAACGCAACGCCAACGGAGAATTAATTGTCATGCCGCCAACCGGAGGAGGAACGGGCAAAAGCAACTCAATCAACAGCGAATGCTCAAATCTGGACGTGGAACGAACAAACCGAACTCGGCGAAGTGTTTGATTCCTCCACAGGGTTTACTCTGCCCAATAAAGCCGATCGCTCTCCTGATGTCTCCTGGGTAGAAAAATCACGATGGTCAGCTTTGACGCCCGAACAAAGAGAAAAATTCATCCCGCTTTGTCCCGATTTTGTCATTGAATTAGTTTCGCCCAGCGACAGCCTGAAAAAGACTCAGGAAAAAATGCAAGAATATATGGAAAATGGCTGCCGTTTGGGTTGGCTGATTAACCGCAAAAAACTGGAAGTTGAAATTGATCGCCCCGGTCAAGATGTGGAAGTTTTACAATCTCCTCTCACTCTTTCTGGGGAAAATGTTTTGCCGGGATTTGTTCTCAATTTACAAAAAATTTGGAATTAGCAGAGTTGAATTTTGACTTATATCATCTTCGGTAAAATAAGCGTTACCAGTTCGTAGTGAGGAATGCAAGTCCGAGCGAGTTCGATTAGGACTCTGGGTCTTCACTACAAACCAATTTTGTTATAATCTTTCGAGGGGACATAATATTAGCTGGAAATTTGATAAAATTGTAATTACCATAAAATTAACAGGCTAGAATTATGGTTCAAACAATTCAAGCTAAAAATGTCACATTAGAAGAATTAAAAACACTTTTTAACCTTCAACTTGTCACAGACGACCAATTTTTCAGAGAATGGCAAGACGAGTTGCCAGAAATTACCGACTTTCAAAAACGACAGCTAGATCAGATTAAAGCGGGTTACTTCAACTTGTTAGAGTATCCGCCGATGCTGGAAAAAACCATTAGTTTGTCGATCGTCTCTCCCCTGTTATTTGCAGGCGAGTTTTATCTGCATCCTTTCTACATTAAACCCGAAAAATCCGTCGAAATTTCCGAAGAAGATGAAGGGGTTATCATCAAAGGCAGCCTTGATACTTTAGTTTTAAAAGAGCAGTTGTGGCTGATGGTAATAGAATCGAAACGAGTTTCATTTTCGATCGAAGCGGGATTGGCGCAAATCTTAGCTTATATGCTGGCAAATCCCAACCCGGACAAACCTAGTTACGGCATGATTGCTACAGGCGGCAGTTTCATCTTTGTTAAATTAGTGAAAGGAGAATCACCTCGGTATAGCACATCTGATTTATGGGGAATTAGCAATCGCACCAATAATTTACACGATGTACTCCGCATCCTCAAACGCTTGAGTCAAATAGTGATTAGTCAGTAGTTATTGGCCAAACAGGGCATTGGCCAAACAGGGCATTAATCTTCCTTCTTCCTTCTTCCTTCTTCCTTCTTCCTTCAGAATTACCACGGCGAACCGATCATTGTAAAAGCAGCCCAATAATAAGGATGCGACAAATTTCGATCGCCCCTGGCGGCCAACTCCGACGGTAAAGGCAGAGCTTGATTGTTGCCCGATCGCACCAAATAACCATCTTGCAACCGCACTTCTCCCCGCAACATCGCCAACTGCGCTTGCCGCAAAGCCTCAGCCTTAATCGGCGCTGTACGCAACTGCTGGTAAAACTCAGTCATCAGCCCTAAAGTACCGACATCGCTGACATACCACAAACTCGCCAAAGCCGATTTTACCCCCGCGTGTACCGCCAACCCCGCAAACCCCAACTCAGCTTGTTCGTCTCCCACCGCCGTAGTACAAGCACTCAAAACCAACAACTCCACCTGCGGGTTAGATAACTTCAACTCCTCCAACTGATTCAACCGCAACTTAGTATCCCAAAACTGAATGTAAGAATTTTCGGCCCCCCCAGGCTGAAAATCGCCGTGAGTAGCTAAATGAATAATTTTGTATTGCGGTTGATTGCGCTTACCCTTCAAATTTGCCAAAGTAAAAGCTTCATTGAGAAAAGACGAACCGGGCCAAATCTTGCCCACAATTGTCGATATTTCCAGCGGCACCGCAGGCAAAGGATTTTGGTCGTATTTGGCAGGAAAATTCGACGCACCCATCGCTAAAACTTCAGAAGCCTTAACATCGGCATAGCGAGTATCAGTTAAACTCAAACTCGGAATCAGCCCCAAACTGTACTTTTCTACCAAAAACTGCTTGCCGTCGTAAAGAGCAGCCAAAGGCAAAGTTCGCAAACCGGCATCCATCGAAAACACCAAGGTGTCAATCTTGTTAGCATCCAATTCCGGTTGCAGGGGTGCAATTAGCCACTCGTAAAGTTCCTCGGCAGGTTGCTTGTAATCAGCAGCATTAAATCTCCTGGGAGTTCTGATAGCATTAGTGAATTCTTTAGCAACTTGCAGCACTGTCTCGCGGCTTGCAGGCACGCTTTTAAAAACATTTTTGCCGTCGGGCAATAACAACACAAGTTCTAAATGTTTGTCTTTCGCCCACACGTAAAGGATAGCGGGCTTAACCCCAGTCAGCCGATTGACGCTGCTGAGAGTATCTCGAATACTTTGCTGGGTGACAGACTTTTGACCCAGATTGCCGCCAAAGTAACGTTCAAATTCCCGGCCCTGAGTTATATCCCTTTGCTGCACTGCGTCGATCGGATTTATTTGCCCGATCGAACTCGATCGAGAACTCTCTGGAACCCTCACATTCCCGATACTTTTTGCTGTTACCGCACTTGCCGGCTTCTGTGCACTTGCCTGCAAGCTGCCGTTTTCTGTCCTCTCCGGCGCAGCCAAATTGTCTTTTAACACCGACGGCGACAGCAGTACCGAGCCACCCTCCGTCTCGTTCGATGCCGCCTCAACAGGCGCAGCAGCGGGTTCTGGCGAGACATTGGCGTTACTGCTCTTTGGCACCGGCGCTGCGGGGACGAGACTCACCTGAGTCACAATTTGTGGAGAATTGCCTGTAGTTTCTAGTGCCACGCTGCTAGTTGGTGCCGGAGTCGGCACGATCGCCAGCGCCCCGATAGCAGTTGAGGAAGTGGCAGTGTTCGACTTGGAGTTTCCCGTTCCAACAGTCGCCGCCGTACAGGTTCCCGACGAGCAAGTGCTTTGCAGCAGAGTCTGTGAACCCGATCGAGCCAGCCCGTCTGTAGAAATGCTGACCTCGGCGCGCTCGGGGGCCGTTCCTGTTCCCGGAGCCCGAAACGCTCCCCCAGCCTCGATTTCCACATCGCCGCCCGTATTGCCGCGAGCTTTGATCGAAACAACTTCAACATCTTTCTGGCCGGTAATCTTGCTCGAACCGGCACTTCCCAGCTGCGAACTCGAATTGATCACCCCTGTAACGATCCGCCCCGGCGCTGCAATCGAAATATCTCCCCCGCGGATGGAACCGAAAGCATCGATGTTGCCCGTTTGTACCGCACCGGCGCTGCGGATGTTGATAGGGCCCGCTGTCCCGGAAGCCGATCGAGATGAAACCGTACCAGCAGTCACATTGCCTTGATTGCTAATGATATTAATCCCCGCTTTCGAGGTAACGTCCCCAACAGTTACAGTACCGCCGAACAGAGCGATCGTGGCGTTATCAGTTCCGACGATCGCACGCGTTCCCACGATCGCGCCGGTGCCATTGGGCGATTGAATCGTCGTCGGGTCTTGAAATATCACCGGCACTGGCGTTGAATTCGGCGTTGAATTTGGCCCTCCAGAAGCAATCGAGATCGCACCGCTACCGTCAGAACGTCCGATCGCGATCGAAGCAAACCCATTCCGAAAAGTGTTCAAGTCAGCCGCAGTCAAGTTCAGAGCTTTTGTATCGCTCGAGCCTGCAATTATAATATTTTGACTTGGATCGGCCGGTTGCAGCACCAAATTGCCATTGCTGGCGATCGAATTTTTGTCACCCGTCAAGTCAATCTCGCTGCCGGTTAAAGTAATATTTCCCGGTGTTTTCGAGCCACTAGATTCGATCGCCCCCGCAGTGACGACCTTGGGTCCGGTCAGCGTCACATTCCCCGCGCGATCGCCCCTAGTGTCGATCGCACCCACAGTCACCGTGCCCTCTGCGGTAACGGTCACATCTCCCGCCGAATTGCGCATCTCTTGGGAAGAATTGACATTCGTGTTGATGGTGCGGGTTCCAACAGTAAGTAGCTGACCAGTTGTGACATTGCCCGTTGTGCTGGCGAGGCGAATTTCCTCACCGTTGGTAGAAATATTGCCGGTTCTGATATTCCCGTCAGCTTTGAGAGTAATTGAGGCATTGTCGGCCCCTGTCAAGGAACTTGTGGTAGTGATTGTTCCCAAACCCGCCGGCGATTGAATAATTAGCGAGTCATAAAATGTGAAATCGTTGGCAATCAGAATCGAACCCATACCGTTGCTGCGACCGATCGTAATTCCAGCAAACCCATTTTGCAAACTTCCGAGGTCCTTTGCCGTGAGATTCAAATAAATATTAGTGCCGACATCTCCAGAACCGCCGATCGCAATATTTTGACCTGGACTCCAAGGTTGTAGTACCAAAAAGCCAGTGCCGCTGACTGAATTTTTGTCGCCTTTAAAATTTATTTCATTACCAGTCAAAGTAATGTTTCCCGAGCCCCCTGCGATCGAGCTCACTCCCAGAACATTCTGAGCCGTCACAGTTACATTTCCCGCCGCTTCCGGGCCGCTGGCATCAAGTCTTTGGGCCGTTACGTTCAGGCCTTCGAGCAAAATATTTCCGCTGCTGCCAGTCTTAGGATTGGATGAAGAAATATTGTTAGCAACGGTCGAACCCGGACTAATCAAACTAATATTTCCGCCGTTGCTCGACAAATTGCCCGCAGTAATTTGATTTCCTGAAATGGCGATCGAGCCGCCAGCCGTGCTAATTGTATCGACCGCATTCATCGAAAAAACGCCCGCCCCACTGCGATCGGCATCTGCTCTCAATGTCACCGATCCAGTAGTTGCTTGAAAGCTCAACTGATTGTCCGCCAAATCAGCAATTGTAATATTATTGAGCGCTTCGAGAACCACATTTGACCTAGCCGAAATACTTTCCAAAGCTCTAGCCGAAATTGTCAGCGAAGGCTCAGAATTATTTGGCTGTCCTGGTAGCGTTCCTGTGGCCAAAATATTATTGTTGGCAATAATTGCCGCATCGCCCGTACCTTCTGCAGAATCTGTAATTAAGATATTCTCTGGATCTAACAGCAAAGTCCCCAAACCGTTTGTCCCGTCCGTCTCGACAGTACCCTTAAAAATCAATCTTTGCTTGCCCGAAACTTCTACAAACCCGCCAACACCTGCGGTGTCAGTTGCAGAAACGCCTTTGGCGCTGATGCTGCCCAAAAATGCTGTTGTGTTGTCCGCCCAGACAAAAACTCTGCCACCGTTGCCGGAGGCAGTTGCGTTGGCAGCGATCGAGCTGTTGCCATCCACGTAAGTCATTGTTGCATTCGGCACAGTTCCCTCGCCTCGGTAATCTCCCCCGAGCCGCACAGTTCCTCCGCCGCCGGGCCCGGAAGCCTCAATCTTCGCGGACAATAGCCCTACCTTGTCGCCCAACACATTCACGCTTCCTCCCGCGCCCCTCCTGGCAGACACGTCCGCAGCACCCGATACCAGAGCAGTTCCAGCACCTGCAGGCACTGTTTGCCCGCCCGCGAGCACGACTTCACCGCGATCGTTCGTAGTTATACCCGTAGCCTCAGCAGCACCAGGGCCCGAGAGCAGCCGAGGTAAAGTCAGCGCAGAGAAGGGAAGAACTTGCGAACCCGACACTCCGGCTGCTGGGGAAACTTCTAAATTCAGCAAAAGTCCCTCTTGACTCAACCGCACCAGATTTTCCCCCGGAACAGCCGCCACAGTAATTTGACCGCCCGGGGCAGAAAGTTGCCCTGTACTGATGACCGTACCGCCGAGCAAAGTCAAATTTTGCCCCGTGCCGACAACCAAGTTACCGGCATTGACAATATTCCCCGGCTGTGCGCCAAAAGCAAAAACATTCGGCGCTCCGACTAGGGCCGGGTAGTCGTTCGCCCCTGTCCCGTTGAACCAGCCGTTGTCAAAACCGATACCGCTAGCGGTGGTAGCCAAAAAAGACCCGGACACATCGAGTCGGGCATTCGTTCCAAAGATGATGCCTGCGGGATTCATCAGCAACAAGTTAGAATTGCCGCCACTAACTTGAATTAGACCGTTAATTAAGGAAGCGTCGCCCCCGACAACGCGGCCGAGGATATTTTTTATGGTTGGGTTGGAGATGAAATTGGCAGTTTCGCCAGAATTCAGACCGAATCGAGTAAAACTGTGGAATACATTTGCTCCGTCTCTGGAGGGTGTGCCGCCTGTAATGTCGTAGCGAGTGGGCGACCCTGTACCCTGGGCGGGAGTGATGACCGAGGTTCCCGTGCCGTCTGATGCTGGAATAGGTTCTGCAGCAGCAATTTGAGATTGGGGATAAATTGCCACAATCACCCATCCGCTGCTATTTTCTTTGAGGAAAACCAGGTTGGGGAAAAAATCTAATATCAAAAATCCAGCAAGGGGAATTGCTGCCAGAATCGATCGCACAGCACGTTGAGCATTCATAAGTTTGCCTCGGTCTAGACCTTGATTCGAGTGAAAAATGGAGATTTTGCGTAAAAAACAGTCGATCGCACCCCAATGCTCATACTTCCTAACGCCAACTCTCGATCGCAAATTTCAAATTTTCAGTCTAATTTTGATTGTGTGACCAACATAGCAAAGACTGACACTAAGTGTCGAAACACAAGAAGTTTAAACAGAGAAAATTATGAGCGATCGAATTATCCGTCTGATCGGTTTAACTGGGGGCATCGCCACCGGTAAAACCGCTATATCTAATTATCTGGCAGATGCCTGTGGATTTCCGATTTTAGATGCCGATATTTACGCCCGCGAAGCTGTGCATCCAGGTTCGCCAATACTCGAGTCTATTGTAGAACGATACGGCGCTGGTATTGTGCTCCCCGACGGCAATTTAAATCGGGCAGAGTTGGGAAATATTATTTTTTGTAACGCTCTCGAACGGCAGTGGTTAGAACAACAGATTCACCCTTACGTCCGCCGCCGATTAGTTGAGGAAACTCAAAGCTGCATTGCTGCATTGAGTCCGGTATCCCAAGGCACAGAGGATTTAGGTACAAAGACTCAAGAAACCGGTTTTTTTCACCGTCATCAAAAGCTAGAACGAAGTATTGTTGAAAAAAAAGCCAGTTTCTGCGCCAGGGGTGACACCTTGACTTTGGTTTTGGTAGTGCCGCTGCTGTTTGAAGCTAACATGACTGACTTGTGTACCGAAATTTGGGTGGTGTACTGTTCGCCCCGAGTGCAGTTAGAACGGCTGATGCAGCGAGACGGGCTGAGTTTCGATCGAGCTAATGCCCGCATTAGGGCCCAGTTATCGCTAGCTCAAAAGTGTCAACAAGCTGATGTTGTTTTGGACAACTCGTCAACCCTCGACTCGCTGTTCTTACAGGTAGATGCGCAAGTCAGTCGATTTGAGATTTGAGATTTGATATCAATTCCGGTTGCACCGGAATTATAGTCAACCGTCAACAATAACGGACGGTGCCACCGGAATTGATATGAGATGGACTCCGCCATATCGGTTTAAAAACCCGGTTTCTTTTTGTAGGGTGTGTGAGGTGCGGCGATGAACTTATGTCACCCATAGGGTTTCTTAAACCCTGGCTCGCGCACCGCTTAGACTACAAAATATACGTTCACATTTCATTCAAAAACACCCTATAGCAACCTTTTCGGATTGGTGAAGGAGCTTTTTTTTAACGAACCGCTTTCGACTCGTCCTTCAAAGTGGGGCGTCAGCGCTCTTGTCATCAACCAAGAGAATAAAAAATAAGAGAAGCAAAGAAAAGATAAAAAAATCACAATTCATTTAAAAATATAATAGCCACTATTTATAAAGTTAATGTAAAAAATTAGGCATCGTCCGCCTTAAGGAATCTCATTCACCCAGATATTTATATGTAGGGTGCTGATGGCGCGCCTGGGTACTCTCCTAATTAGTCTTTAATCCCTGGGTTGCAGCTTCAGATGAATAAATTATGAAGTCAATCATAAAAGTAGTAAAAATTTACAATTTGCGGTTTTAGTTTCCTTGTTTGAAGAGTGTTTCAAGAAAATGCCAGCGGTTGAATTCTGCTGGTTGCCCGCAAGCAGCAGGCAACTCGAGCTTACAAGCGAACGGGCGAGCTAAATGAGGGGTTTTATTCGCTTTTAACGAAAACTCAAAAAAATTGCCGATGCCATCAATTAGTAATTGGTGTTTTGGCCGCAATTCATTTTTTTTTACCCGGATAGCAGAGTACAGGCTGCGTATCAAGAAGTGGAAAATACAAACACCAAATTTTATTATGCGCGTTTACTCTTCTCTCCTGATGTCAAGCCTGTTACTGAGCGCCACCGCAGTTAACACTCAAAGCTTAGAAACTCGATCGACATTTTTTGCTCGAGACAACCCTAATCCAGAATTTTTAACAGTTCTAGCTGACACTCAGAGCTTGTACGCAGATAACGATAAAGAGCAAGATAAAGATAAAGATACAGCGCCAGAACGAGGTAGCGGAAGATTAAGCCTAAAAAATCGATAGTTGTCTGTTGCGAATTAGGGGGAGGGTGGGAGAATGGAAAAATCCAAAATGGTGATAGGAGGAGAAAAATTGAAGATTTCGATCCATTAATGGGGGACTTATGTACTTCGTACCAAAAAACCGATTTTTTAGCGGTATGGGACGACTCAACACATAATTTTTGGCTATTGGAGTTTTTTTGCCAAAGGTCCTCAAGATATCAGATCGTTTCCGGTTACACCGTCCGTGATGTTGACGGTTGACGGTTGACGCCGTGAACAGTCAACCGTCAACCGTCAACAGCCAACAGTGAACTCGAATTTACTATTCCGATGCTAAGGGATTTGATATCAGATGCCACCAACGGGCGCTCTATGTTGCACTCAAAAAATCAAGGTAAAGCGCGAGTAGGAATCTAGCGCTTTACCTTGATTTTTTAAACTTTTGCAGCTTTAATCTTCTTCCGCAGCTTCACCGCCAACAACGACATCGCGAATCCGCAAACTCGGGCCGCCACAGCCCACGGGCAAACCGCTTTGTCCTGCCTTGCCACAGCCGCCGGATTCATCCCAGTAGAAATCGTCGCCGATCGCCTCAATATCGGCTAAAGTGCTGAAAACATTACCCGAAAGAGTAACATCCCGCACGGGATTGTCTAGTTTTCCGTCGCGGATCATCCAAGCTTCGCCGGCACTGAAAGTAAACATTTCGCCGTTAGTCATGCCGCCTTGCCAATTGCGCGCATAAACTCCTTCTTTGATACCAGAAAATAGGTCAGCAACTGGCGTGTCACCCCGTTCGATCCAAGTATTCGTCATGCGGACAATGGGCGGATAGTGATAATTCAAACAGCGAGCATTGCCAGTAGGCGTTTCTCCCAATTTGCCCGCAGTTTCCCGCGAGTGCAGCCGCCCGACTAAAGCGCCGTCTTTAATTAACTGAGTAGTAGTCGCGGGAGTACCTTCGTCGTCGTAGAAATAACTGCCCCGGTGTCCCTCGGGCGCTGCACCGTCGAAAATTTGCAAGTTTTCTGGGCCGAACTGGCGGCCGAGGGTCATAATTTCCAAAATGTCGGGATTTTCGTAGGCCATGTCGGCTTCGGAAAGATGCCCGAAGGCTTCGTGGACGAACAATCCGGTCAGAATTGGGTCGATGACGACGGTGTAGGTGTTTCCTTGGACGGGGGGTAAGGCTAAGGAATCTACGGCGCGCTGGGCGGCGCTGCGAACTTGAACATCGAGCTCGGTTAAGTCTTCGTAGGCTTTGCGCGAACCGGTGGTTTCGCGGCCGGTTTGTACGGTTTCTCCGCTGCGGGCTGTCGCCGCAAAGCGCATTTCCATGTCTGCCCAACCTTGTTCGAGCATGGTGCCTTCGGAGGTGGCGAGGATGATGCGCTGGGTGCTGTCGCCGTAGCGCACGGAGATGGTGGCGATGCGGGGGTCAATGCTGCGGAGAATGGCCGCGTAGCGATCGCACAATTGCTTTTTGTCAATTAGGGGAACCAGACGCGGGTCCGTTCCTGTCAGCGGCAGCAAGCAAATGTCTTGTACTGGGGTAACAGGTGCCAGAATCGTTTCTTCTTCGCCAATGAGTTTAGCCGCGGCGATGGCTTCTTCGATTCTTTCGGCGAGGGTGGAAAGTCGGTTAAAGCTGGCAAAGCCCCAGCCGCCTTTGTGACAAGCTCGGACTTGGCCACCAATTGAGACTCCTTCGCTGAGGGTTTCAATTTTTTCGCCTCGCAGCAGGATGTCGGTGCCTTCGGCTTCTTCGAGTCGAATTGCCAGATAATCTACTTGGTTGCGATAGCGTGCCATTAAGTCTGACAGCAGATTTTTCGAGTCGGCGATCGAGGTAGGCATAAGGAAAGCACGGTGTTTAACTGACTTCATTTTGCACTTTTGTCAGGGCGATCGTGTAAAATATCGCCCCAAGCGCGGAGATTGCGACTTATTGGTACGGTTCTGCCAATATCGTTAGTTGACAAATGTGGATATCCTGTGAGTTAGCAGGAAGGCGCAAGAAATTATGCGGGATTTTTTCATCTTGGCGGTGCTTGACTCCTAACTCCTGAACTTTCCTATACATAAATACTTCATCCTTCATGGCTGTGAAGGTGGGTTTATAACTACTATGAATACTTACTTTCTACCGACAATAAGCGACATTTTAGCCTCCGAAGGCCAAGAAAATGACCTCAGTCTCTTTGATGCTAAGTTGGCCGGAGAAAACAACCGCCCGAGGTGCCCTGGGAGCCGTGGGGCTTCTCGGCTGAAAGCTGAACAGGAATGGTACGGGGCGATCGCAACTTTGAATCAAATGCTCGACCGGCAAAAACGCGGACAAAAAACAGATGCCGAGCGAGCAAATTGTCGATCGACAATCCCCAATTCCTGTCAGGGATTGGTGTTGTCGGGCCCATCTTCAGTTTTGACTGACCCTGCTTTAGCCAACGGCTTTGCCAATTGGATTTTTACCAGTATTCCCGACAATGATGCAGCTTTGTGGTCTTTTCGTGCTAGACAAACTTTAGCTTTACTGCCGGCGGCCCAGGTGCAAGCATCAGCGCCTGCGGCGGTCCCGGCTTTGGCTTTGGCGATCGGCGATCCTTTGGCGAACGAGCAGTTTTGTTTGGTTTTAACTGCTAATTTTAGCCTGGTGATGGTTTTGGGTGAAAATTCGGCAGGAATTCCGGCTTTTCTATTTTCTTTCGACCCGCAAGTAGTCGCCAAAGCTTGGGAAGTTTTGCGGCGCCGGGTGACTGAAAGCGACTGTTTGCTTGCAAATTCTGACGGCGGCTTCAATTTGCCCGTTAGCCAATTAACTAATAATTCTACTAAATTAGACGCGCTGTTCCAGCAGTTTTCGCCTGTGGCTCCCAACTATCAAACAGTGATGCAGTTCAGCCGCTTGCTGTTGCATAATTTGCCGCTCAGGAGCGAGGAATCCGCTCGCGTGAAAGATGAAAGAATTGATGATGGTTTGAACCAGAAGCATCAAAAGTTATCAGCTACAGATATCAACTGCAAATCTCCAATTCCTCTGGCTACTAAAGAGGTGGAATTGCTACAGGCGATCGCCCACGAAGTCCGCACACCTTTGGCTACCATTCGCACCCTGACTCGATTGTTGCTGAAACGTCCCAAACTCGATCCGGTGGTGGTCAAGCGTTTGGAAATGATTGATGCTGAGTGTACCGCTCAGATCGATCGCTTCGGTTTAATTTTCCGCGCTGTAGAATTGGAAATGTCGCAAGCTAAAAATTCCGGGGTGCAGCTAACAGCCATGTCTCTCGGCGAAGTGCTGCAAAATAGCATTCCCCGCTGGCAAAAACAGGCGGGTGTGCGCAACCACACTTTGGAAGTTATTGTGCCGAAAAAATTGCCTGCAGTAGTCAGCGATCCGACGATGTTGGATCAGGTTTTAACTAATTTGATTGAGAATTTTACTCGAACTTTGCCCTCGGGGAGTCGCATTCAGGTAGAAGTGACATTGGCAGGCGATCAGTTAAAATTGCAGTTGGAATCGGAACACCTACCGGAAGGTAATGGCCCATCGACTTTTGCAGCTAAGGCGAATGGTCCTTTGCGATCGATCGGGCCTTTGTTGATGGTGCAGCCGGAGACGGGAAGTTTGAGTTTAAATTTGAGCGTCACTAAGAATTTATTTCGGGCTGCTGGCGGGAAGTTGGTAATTCGCCAGCGGCCCCAAAAGGGCGAGGTGATGACAGTATTTTTGCCGCTGCAATAGTTATTAAGGAATGAGAATTAAATAACTTCCACTCTTGAAAGTGGGATGGGCGTCTCGCCCGTCCTTTTTGGACGGGCGGGACGCCCATCCCACAATAACCATTAAAATTGTAAGTTATTTAATTCGCGATCCTAATTATTGGCAAAATCTGTGGCAGGTTTAACCAACCATCTATAGCCTTTCTCAGTAATATTGTTTCCGGTTGCATCGAAATGATATAGAGGACACGGCACTGCCGTGTCCCTACCCCCATTAATTGTAGGGACACGGCATTGCCGTGTCCTGACTGTGAGCATGGGGCATGGGGCATGGGGCATGGGGCATGGGGCATGGGGCACCACGCTTGAGAACCTCTATATGTTAGAAACGAACAATATAATAAACCCGCTCCAGCTTGGGCTGCAAATCCGAATTGATATTTTTTGAATGGCATCGAACTTCATGTTAATCTGGGTTATTAGTGGGGTGGGGGCCGGTTTTTATAGATTGTTTGTGAGCCTCAAATATTGTTGGTAAAACCCGCCCCTACAGCCCGATCGCATTAATCAATGAAAATTTCAATGACAAACTCCGTTCCTTCTCCCACTGCAGAAATACAACTCAGTTTGCCGCCGTGTTTTTCTTCTACAATTTGACGCGCGATCGCCAGTCCCAACCCAGTCCCTTTGCCCACGTCTTTAGTTGTAAAGAGATGGTCAAAAATCCTATTTTTCACCTCTTCCGACATTCCGTTTCCGTTATCGGCGATGGCAATTTTTACTTTTTTACCTTCCAGTTTCGTGCGAATAGTGATTTGATTGGGATGGGCGAAAATCTCGGCAAAATTTCGTCCTTGATTGGATTCTTCTAAGGCATCGATCGCATTCGCTAGCAGATTCATAAATACCTGGTTTAATTGTCCCAAATAACATTTTACTTTAGGAATTTTGCCGTACTCTTTTATGATTTGAATTTCAGGATGCTTTTCGTTAGCTTTCAGGCGATGGCGTAAAATCATCAAAGTGCTGTTGAGTCCTTCGTGGATATTGGCCTCAACTTTATTTGCCGTATCGGCGCGGGAGAAAGTGCGGAGGGAGGTGCTGATGTTTTTGATGCGATCGCACCCTATTTTCATGGAGGTCAACATCTTGGGTAAATCTTCTACTAGATAATCTAAATCTATTTCCTCTGCTTTCTCAATCAATTCTGCTCCCGGTTGAGGAAACTTTTCTTGATAGAGGCGCAAATAATCAATTAAATCTTGGACTCCAGCATTAGCTTCACTAAGGTTCCCGGCAATAAAACCCACGGGGTTGTTGATTTCATGGGCAACCCCTGCCACTAGATTACCTAATGCTGACATCTTTTCACTTTGGATCATTTGCATCTGAGCTTGCTGCAGTTCATTAAAAGTCTGCTGCAGTTGGTGATAGAGGCGGGCATTCTCCAGAGCGATCGCCGCTTGACTAGAGAGAAAAATCAGCACTAGGAGGCGATGGCGATTAAACACCCCACTCGTGAGCCGATTTTCTAGATACAAAATACCGACCAACTTCCCCTGATTTAGAATGGGCAAACCCAGCAAACTCTCCGGTTGGTGGTACTCTAAATAATCGTCAATCACAGGCAGATCGGTTTTGAGGCGATCGATGACAACTGCTGCTAGGGTGTTTTTGACATACTGGATTAATTTAACCGGAACCGTGGGATTGTTCTCTAGGGGTTCTGTTTGCAGGCTAATGTGTTCTCCGGTAGCCATCGCCCGCACTTGCCATTGTTCATCTTGGCAGAGCATCAGTACACAGCGATCGGCTCCAGAGTTTTGTAGCATGGTTTGGGTCAGAATTTGCAGCAACTCATCGAGGTCGATCGTGCTGGAGATGACTTGAGAAATTTGCAGCAGGGTCAAAAAATCTAGAGCATGGTTGATGGAGGTGCTTGAGGTAGTGTGGTGAGTGCTCGAATGAATCGAGTAGGTGAGATTGGTGAGCGTGGATAGGGTTTCTAAAATAGTGAGGGGTTGGTCTGCCTGTTGTAAGATGGGGCCGAGCAGATCGGGATAACGTTTTTCTAGGTCATCGGTTTTCGCTTTTGCTCCCCAGCGGGCGTAACAATAGTAGGCTTCCTGCATATAGTCTGCGGCGACTTTTTCTCTGCCCCAGTCGAGGTAGAATTTAGCGGCCAGTTCGTTTGCTAAGGCTGCTTCTTGCAGGTATTCGTTCTCTTTGGCGAGGGAGATGGCGCTATCGTAGAGGTCTATTGCGTCTGCTTTGTTTCCTAAAACTCGCTGCTGTTCGGCTCGAATTAAATCGCATTTGTGGGCAAAGTTCATGGGCGCGTGGGTTGCCCAATTCGTCAGGCGATCGAGATCCGTTGTCACTGCTTCTGGAATTCCGTCTCTGCCATGCTCGATCTGAGGGCAGTTCGCCAGTAGTGTGAGCGCATGGTAAAAGTAAAAGATGGCATAGAAGACAGTCCCAATGATGCCACCGATCGCGGGCTCGGCCTTGTGCGCGATCGCCAGTGCATCTTGTGATTGCCCAAAATGATAAGTCAGGATTAGTTTGTGGGCATAAAACGTGCCGATCGAGTACACATCTCCTGCTGCTTGATGCTGAGATAAGCGGATTGTTTCATCATAGGCTGCTCCGATCAAATCTTGAGGATTTTCTGTTTCACCCAGCCAATTTAAGACAGCCTGTTGTCCAATTTGATGAAAGTTTAGTGCTGTGGTTTGTTTGAGTTGGGCGATCGCATCTCCGTAGATTTGCATCTCAGTGCGTAGTTGCATAAGTTCCGCGCCTGAGGCATAGGCAAGCTTACAACGATTGTAGGCGCAGTAGGCGGCAAACTCTAAATCTCCCGACTCCAGACCTGCTTGATATCCTTCTGTTAAAGGTGCCAGTGTATTGCCAATAGGTTCTTGCCAGATGCGGATAAAGGGATATACCAGGTTGAGGATTTTTGCCTTAAAGCGGAAGGCTTGGAGCTTTTCCAATAACGTGAATGCAATATCAGCCGATCGATTGCCCGCAGCAATTTCGCCACCAAAAGCACAAAGAATCAGTCCATAGGTGGAATAGGCATAGGGCGTTTCGATAGCATTTCCAAACTGCAGCGAAAGTTCAATTTGCTTGAGCACAATTAACGGATAGAGTGCTGGCAAACCAATATAAGCTGCCGAAGCCATAGTGCTGAGAATATTCATCGCCGCCAGTTTTTCAGGATCGCTCATGAGCGGTAAATTAGTCACACCCTCAATTTCCGAGAGTTTTTGGCGGATGGACTCCTGGGCTGGAAGCATCATTTCTGTGGTGGGATGCTCTGGCAACTCCACTCCCAAGGGCTTGAGAATTTTCTGCGCCACCTGAATCGCCTCGGATAATTGATTGCGAGCAATCAACGACTGAATCTGCACGTCTAAGGCGTTGACACGATCCAATGGGCGGGATGTATGCTTCAACACGGATTCAACATAGGTATCTACTCGATCGAAGGCGCCAATTAGACAGGCTGAATTCGCAGCTTCAACGTATAGTGATAAGGCGAAAGCAGGTTGTCGAGACCATATATCCTCCGCGAGGTGCAACCCTGTTTCACAATACTGTGCCGCTGCGGCATAGGCTGCCGAAAGCCGAGCCTTGCGAGCCGCAATCAGGTTGAGATGGGCAATTTGGTCTCGCTGTTCTGGCGATGAAATTTGTTCTGTGGCCTGGTTGAACTGGCTGACAATGGCAAAGATTTTTTCATCAAGGTGTTCAGGTGAGGTTTGCTTCAGCAATAGTTGACCGATGTTGAGGTGAGTGCCTTGTTTCTGGTTTTCGGGAATCAATGAATAGGCAGCTTGCTGGACGCGATCGTGGAGAAATTTGTAGCTGACAATTTCCGAAGTCAGCGCCGCATCTTCTGTTGGTCGCCCGACATAGAACTTGTACACTTCACTCGTCGGCAAAATTAAGCCTTCTTGCAATGCTTTCCACAAATTTATTGCTGTTTCTATTGGCGATTCCTCGGTGACTGTCGCCAATGTTTCTAAGTCAAAATAGTTGCCAATACAGGCTGCTAATTTTAACTGATATTGGGTGCTTTCGGGCAATTTCTGCAACTGCCACGCCATAAACTCAACGATATCATCCGTCACTGCTAATGCTTTTACTTTGGCAAGGTCGCAGTGCCAATTGCCCCCATCAAAGTCAAACTGAATCAGCCCATCATCGTGCAGCATTTTCAGGAATTGCACGCTAAAAAATGGATTGCCTTGGGTTTTTTGATAAATTAGTTGAGTTAATGGTTGTGCGATTTCGGGCGAACAGCTAAGAGTATCGGCAACGAGTTGATTTAAACTCGTTTCAGTCAGGGCGGCTAATGTAATCGTTGTGATTGCAGCTTGTGCTTTCCCAATCTCCTCTAGCGCCAATATCAAAGGATGAGCGGCGGAGACTTCATTGTCGCGATAAGCTCCAATTAATAATAGATATCTGCCGTCTGACTCGCTCATCAGCAACTGCATCAATTTCAAAGATGCCGAATCTGCCCACTGCAAATCATCGAGAAAAATTACTAAGGGATGTTCTTTTGTGGTGAATACTTGCAGAAATTTTTGAAATAGTAAATTAAAGCGGTTCTGTGCCGCCGTCCCAGACAGTTCTGCTGCGGTTGGCTGTTGGGAGATAATTTGCTCGAGTTCAGGAATTACTTCAATAATTACTTGCGCGCTGTCACCAAGCGCAGCTAAAATTTTGGTTTTCCAAGTTGCTAATTGAGCCTCGCTTTCACTCAGCAATTGCCCCATGAATTCTCGAAATGCTTGCACAAAAGCTGAGAATGGAATATTGCGATTAAATTGGTCAAATTTGCCTTTGATGAAGTAGCCGCGCTGGCGAACAATGGGTTTGTGAATTTCGTTAACAATGGCAGTTTTGCCAATACCGGAAAAACCCGCCACCAACATTAACTCGCGTCTTCCCTCATTCCCCGCAAGAGTCTCGGAACCAGAGATGCGATCGAACGCTGCCAATAATTGGGCAACTTCGGTTTCTCTGCCGTAGAGTTTTTCTGGTATGATGAACCGATCGCACACATCCCGCCGCGCGATCGCAAAGCTTTCTATTTTACCGCTTTCTTTTAGTTGACGCCAACAAAATTCTAAATCAAATTTCAGCCCTAAGGCACTCTGATAACGGTTTTCGGCATTTTTCGCCATCAATTTCATCACGATGTCGCACAGAACGTGGGGAAGTTCTTCGCTTCTGTTTTCGCCAAGCAGCGGCGGTTGTTTGGCAATATGAGAGTATACCAATTCCATCGGATCGTTAGACTGAAACGGCAATTCTCCCGTCAGCAACTCGTAAAAGGTGACACCAAGAGAATAAAAATCAGTGCGGTAGTCAATGCCGCGATTCATCCTTCCCGTTTGTTCGGGAGACAAATAGCTTAGTGTCCCTTCGAGCACGTTGGGACTCATCAGGGTTTGAGTTTCTCGCGGCAGCAAAGATGCAATACTAAAGTCAATGAGTTTGACTTGTTTCGTCTCAGGATTAATCAGAATGTTGGCGGGTTTAATGTCTTTGTGAATGATGCGGTGGCGGTAAAGCATATCTAATGTATTGCTTAGGTCGATCGCAATTTGGAAAAACTCAACCAGAGAGGGAACGGTTTTCCCTTTCCCCGTCCATTCCAGGAGAGAAATTCCCCCGAAGTCTTCAACAATCAGCGCATAGCCATTCCGGTAAGCTTCCAAGCTGTAGGTTTGGAGGATTCCGGGCAAATTCAGGTTTTTGACGATCGTGTACTGATTGCGAAATTGCACAAGTTCGCTGAAGCTGGGATACTCGTTCCGCAAGACTTTGATGGCGACAGGTTTTTGGTCGCACAGGCGAATTCCGCGATCGACTATAGTGCGAGTTCCTGAGTAAATTCGCTCGATAATTTCATAGCCATTTAGTTCTATCATCGCGATAGTTATTTATTTATTTATTAATTTATTTGCTATTACTATTATAATCTAAGAGCGAATTCCGCGCTCGAATATAGTGCGAGTACCGGAGTAAATTCGCTCGATAATTTCATAGCCATTTAGTTCTATCATCGCGATAGTTATTTATTTATTAATTTATTTTCTATTACTATTAGAATCTAAGTAGGGAGGTGGAAATAAAGTTAAGGGTCGGGCGGGTTTTACAGTAAGAAACTGGCTGCTAGTAGAGATTCCCGATCGATCCACCCCTAAAATATATTATTGTTTTTTCGCGGCGCTTTACAAGGGTGCAAATCCGATTGTACCCGGTATAAATACTTAAAAATACCGCAAAAATCGCAGCCCGCGAACAGCTAACCGTTAACAGTTAACCGAATTTGGTTAACCGTTAACAGTTAACCGAATTCAGTTAACAGAATTCATTCTGGCTTTCAAGGCATCTCGCGCTTGTTCTCGATCGTCAAAATGGACTTTTTCGGTGCCCAAAATTTGATAATCTTCGTGTCCCTTTCCGGCAATCAGCACGCCATCTCCCGGTTTAGCGTCCATAATAGCAGCGCGAATTGCAGCGGCTCGATCGCACATCACGATCGGCTTTACAGCAGGGGGAATTCCTGCTAAAATGTCGTCCAAAATGCGATCGGGATTTTCCGTGCGCGGATTGTCGGAAGTAACAACAGTTAAATCGGCTAATTCTGCAACGATTTTACCCATGATCGGGCGCTTAGTGCGATCGCGATCGCCGCCGCAGCCAAACACGCAAATCATCTGACCCGGAATAAACGGCCGCGACGCCTTCAACAAGTTCTCCAAACTATCTGGAGTGTGGGCGTAATCGACAATGACGCTAATATCTTGGTCGGGACTAATTTGCACCCGTTCCATGCGTCCCGGAACTCCCGAAAACTGAGATAATTTCTCCACAATTGCGGACAAATCTAAACCCAATCCTAAAACAGCACCGACAGCAGCCAACATATTTGATAAATTGAACTGACCGACTAAAGGCAAAGAAAAAGCTGTTTCGCCCTTCGGGGTGTGCAGCATTCCCTTAACTCCATTAGGCTGATACTCCAAATCAAAAGCATACAAATCTGCCGTTGTCAGAACAGTGCTGTAACTCCAAACTCGGTCGGGATTTAAAGTTTCAACTATCCGCTGCCCGTAGGGGTCGTCAATATTAATTACAGCACGATTTTGGAGGTAATCCGAACCGAACAAAAGCGATTTTGCCTCAAAATAATCTTCCATATCGCGGTGATAATCGAGATGGTCTTGAGTCAAATTCGTAAAGACAGCCACTTCAAAATTACAGCCCAAAACTCGCTGCTGTGCTAATGCGTGGGAACTGACTTCCATCACGCCATATTTGCATCCGGCGACTACAGCGTCTGCTAATTGCTTTTGCAGGTCAATCGCAAAAGGTGTGGTGTAAAGTGCAGTTTGTTGGAAGCCCGGCCAGCGAGTATAAAGCGTGCCGAAAATCGCCGTGGGCAACTGCATTTGATTGAGCAGAAATTCGATTAAATGAGTTGTGGTAGTTTTGCCGTTAGTCCCGGTAACGCCGACAAGTTTTAATTTGCTAGCTGGATTGTCGTAAAATGCGGTTGCTATCTGACCGCAAACTTGAGCCATATCGGCTGCTGCGATGACGCAGGGAACCTCTTCTAGCCCCTTGCTAAGGGGGGGTTGGGCGGGTGTTTTCTCGGCTGCTTGGGTGGAAATTATGGCGGCAACTGCACCAGATTCGATCGCACTTTGCCAAAAATCTCCGCCGTCTACCCGCGTTCCCGGCATTCCCAAAAATAAATCCCCCGACTTACAAGCGTGGGAATTAGTGGATAAACCCTTGACTTCGGCATCGAGGGCGGGATGTTTGGCGTCAAAGGAAATGCTGGGAACTGCTGCTAATAATTCTCTCAATTTCATCTAAAAAACTCCTCACTTGGATGTCTTGAATATGACTGGCGCAACACATTGTTTGAGCCGCCATCTACAAGTCTTTGCTGTGCGCGGTGCAAACCCTATGGGTTTTGCTGTGCGCGGTGCGCACCCGCAGGCCCTAGAGTAAAGTGCGCGCCGCGCACCCCGAAACCAGGATTAAGACCTGAGTTTTTGCGTAAATCGTATTATTGTGACGGATCGATTTGCAAATATTTCTGTAACATTTGCTCCAATTGGGCGACACTGCAGCGGGGGGAAGGGCGGGGTAAAAGTTCTTCAGGGGAGAATGCAGCTTCGCCAGCAGAATTTATTGGCTGGGGCTGCACTTTAAACAAAACTGGAACTTCGTACTGATAAGCTTGAAACCAGTCATCGCGTTCGGTAATATCTCTGACTTCGAGTTGAAACTTGAGGCTTTCAATCTGTTCGAGTTTTTCTTGCAACCCTTGGCACAAGTGGCATCCGGGTTTGCTGTACAAAATCAATCGCATCATAACAGTAAGATTAAACTCGATCTTAAATTCTCGAACGTGCGATCGCAAGTTAGCGAACCAGACTTCGCAAGAAGCAAGCCGTGGCATAATTGACCTCAACGCGCGATCGAGGTTATCTTAGCATTTGCGGCGAACAGATTACTGCGCTTGCCCATCAAAACACCACTACAACCCGGTTCCTCTCTTTCTTCTCTTCCTCTGCGTCCTCTGCGCCTTTGCGGTAAAAAAATAAATCTAGTTCACAAATGAAATATTTAGGTTTATGCACAACCACCTAGTTAGATTTTAGATTTTAGATGTTAGATGGGGAAGGGATGACTCTCATGGTTTGGCTCTTACCTACAATAGAATTTTCTTTGGCGAAGTGGTATCAATTTAAGATTGGGAATTAGAGATTTGAGATTAATCTCTTTCTTCTCTTCCTCTGTGTCCTCTGCGCCTCTGCGGTAAAAAACTAAATCTACTTCACAAATGAAATATGTAAATTTATGCACAACCCCTAGTTGTAAACTTAGTTTTAATTAACTTGACTAATAAATCAAGTTAAAGTATATTATCAAAATAGCCCTATAGCAAGGAGGCAGTATGGACTGCACCGAATACGCCGACGCAAAGCGAAAAGCAGCTAAGAAAATTAGCGCCGACATTCGAGAACGCTGGAACAATCGCATCATCACGCGAGGATTGCACTTGATGGGTGAAGCGGGGGCCGTGCAGTATTTAGCTGATTACGGCCGCGGCATCGGTACGGCCAAAGTTATTGGTTTTGCACTGTGCGCGGAGTCGGAAGGATACCCCGAAATGGCGATCGGCTTTTGGAAAAGAGCGTTTGAATTGGAAACCGGAGAAAAGCCGATCGCCCTGAATCCTCCACACAAATCTAGCACCAATCTTGCTCCTGCTGCAAAATCAACGACGGCTACCAAAATAGAGACTGTTTACACTCCGATTGTTCCCGAATTACCACCGCATTTGCAGCCGGGAAAGATTGTCACGATGCAGCCAGTGGACGCGCCGAGTGAACGTTCTTATTACATCGAAAATCCAGATTATTGGGGACAGCCAAAACGCGACGGCAATCGAGTAGTTGTCATTGCCACGCCAGATAAAGTATACTACCAATCGCGATCGACTAACCTGCGGCAACAGGCATCGGTTGAGATCGATCGCGCATTAATCGACACAGCCGCTAAAATTGGCACCTTTGTTTTAGACGGCGAACTGTATTACAAAAGCTGTACGGGCAGCGAACACCGCACCGGGGCCCAAGCTGCTACAGTTAATATTGAAAGCGGTTTTCCGACAACCCAGCCAACCGCAGTTTATGGCATTTTTAAATGTTTGTTTTGCCACGGCAAAGACCTCACTCAAATCGCAGAATCAGAACGCATTGCAGGGGGAGCAGCCGTTGGCGAAATGCTGGCTCTTTTGTCGGAAGAATTTGAAATTATACCTACCTATCGCACCGCAGCAGAAAAACTTTTACTAGCGCAGAAGCAGGAAGCTGAAAACAGAGAAGGAGAAGTTTGGGTACTGCACGACTGCCGCTATGTCGGCGGCAAAGATATTAAGAAATACCCGATGGTGAGGACTAAATACTGTCAGGAAAACGATTTGTTTATTGTTGGGCTGACGCCGACAAAAGTTGCGGGGCGGCCTTTCAGCGCGATCGAAGTCGCGCAAGAAATTGAGGGCAAATTAGTGCCAGTAGGAACAGTGGGAACGGGTTTTAGCAGCGGGGAAATGCAGGAAATTGCCCGACTCTACGAGGCTAACCCTCGGGGAGTCAAAATTAAAGTGCGATCGCAGGGTTTGACAGAAAGTGGCAAATTGTGGCACGCCCGATTTTTGGAACTTGGTTGAATCTGTAGGGAAACGGCAGTCCCCATTGGTGTCAACTTAACGTTTAATCGGTAGTCCGACAGTCCGATAGTCCAATAATCCGACAGTCCGATAGTCCGACAGTCCGACAGTCCGATTGTCCGATAGTCCAATAGTCCGACAGTCCGACAGTCCGACAGTCCGACAGGGAATGAATTCCACGGGGCTTATAGCTAAAGTCCTCGCTATGAGGACTAATGAGTTGAAAAATTCGGCGTTGCTGGGCGTTGCTGAATACAGGTAGGAATTCAGATTTCCCAATTGCTATAAAACAAGTATGGTGAGTTTTGTAACTTTCGATAAAAGTTGATTCCTACCGTGAATCAGCAACGTCAAAAATTCTTCTTCTGAGTCCTCTTTAGAGGACTTTAGCTATTAGACAGGGGTTTCAACCCCTGGCGGAATGGCGGACTAACGGGTGGAGGGAAACGGCAGTCCCCATTGGTGTCAACTTAACGTTTAATCGGTAGTCCGACAGTCCGACAGTCCGACAGTCCGATAGTCCGACAGTCCGACAGTCCGATTGTCCGATAGTCCAATAGTCCGACAGTCCGACAGTCCGACAGTCCGACAGGGAATGAATTCCACGGGGCTTATAGCTAAAGTCCTCGCTATGAGGACTAATGAGTTGAAAAATTCGGCGTTGCTGGGCGTTGCTGAATACAGGTAGGAATTCAGATTTCCCAATTGCTATAAAACAAGTATGGTGAGTTTTGTAACTTTCGATAAAAGTTGATTCCTACCGTGAATCAGCAACGTCAAAAATTCTTCTTCTGAGTCCTCTTTAGAGGACTTTAGCTATTAGACAGGGGTTTCAACCCCTGGCGGAATGGCGGACTAACGGGTGGGCGGGCTAACAACTTAAGTTGACACCAATGGGCAGTCCCGTTTCCTACCCAAATATGCTACTTTCAAATAGTATCAGATAAAATCAGCGGAGGAAACATCAATGTTTGTCAGCAAAAACAATTTCTACATCTCCCCAGAAGATTACCTAGAAGGCGAACGAGTAAGCCCCATCAAACACGAGTACAGGCGCGGACACGTTTATGCAATGACTGGGGCCAAAAAGCCTCACATTATTATTGGTAGTAATTTAGTTATGCTGCTGGGAAATCATCTTCTGAATACGCCATGCTTAGTTCTTTCCTCAGATATAAAAGTCCGACTGGAAGAGGCTAATTGTTATTACTACCCTGATGTAGCGGTGACTTGCGACGAAAGGGATACAGGTTCTAATGAAGATTTCATTCTCTATCCATCTTTAGTAGTTGAGGTATTGTCGCCCTCAACAGCAGCTTTCGACAGAGGCAATAAATTTGCCGATTACCAAACTTCTCCGAGTTTGCAGGAATACGTACTCATCACTCAATCCGAAAGCAAAATTGAATGTTTTCGAGTGAATACTGAAGGAAATTGGGTTTCTCAAACTTACCGACAAGGAGATGAATTAGAGTTAATGAGTATAGACTTTCGCTGCCCGATCGCACAAGTTTATCAAAAAGTCCCCGGCCTTATCTTGTGATGTATGAAACTACACTCTCACCCCCTAACTCCTCTCGTCCGCACCTTCGCCCAAACCTTAGAACGCTGCTATCCTGACGCTCTAAATTTGCTCAATCCCGGTGTAGCCGAACCGGAAATAAATTTATTCAAAAATCGTTACAAACAATCGCTTCCAGAAACATTTTATGATTTTTATCGCTGGTGTAACGGTTCGGCTTATGAGAGTTTAGAGGATAACTGGCTGTTTCCTTTTGAACACGGCAGGAGTATTTTACCTTTGGAATCTATTGCGAAGGAGAAAGATTTTTGGGACGCCCAGAGCAAAATTTATTTTCAAGAATGGCAGCAAGGAGAATATTGGAACGAAGCATGGATTCCGTTTATGAAAGTAGATGATGTGTGGCTGCGGGTTGTGGATACAAAAGGCTGTTTCGGCGGTATTCCGGGACAAATTATCAGTTTCGACTGCAAAAGCGAACCTTTGAGAAGTATTGAATGCGATTCATTTGATAAGTGGCTGGAAACTGTTATTGCAAAAATTGAGGTAGAATGTTTATTTAAAGAGTTTAACGAACTCGGCTTTGAGGAAGAGAAGCAAATATTTGCGATCGAGAAACGCATCAATCCCAATCGGCGCAGCGTCGAATTAGCACTACGTTGAGGCACGGCTACGGACAGCGCTTTGCCGTGTCGGTACAGATGTTCAGGTATAACAACTCACCAAAAAAAGAACAATGATTAAAATTCTTCACCTTTCAGACATTCACATGGGAAGCGGCTTTTCTCACGGCCGCATTAATCCAGAAACCGGTTTAAATACGCGGCTGGAAGACTTCGCGGCGACGCTGAGTAAATGTATGGATAGAGCAATTTCTGAACCCGTAGATTTAGTCATATTCGGCGGCGATGCTTTCCCGGATTCGACGCCTCCACCGTTTGTGAAAGAGGCTTTTGCTCGCCAATTCAGCCGCTTGGTTGACGCGCAAATTCCGACGGTTTTGCTAGTAGGAAATCACGACCAACATTCTCAGGGACAAGGCGGCGCGAGTTTGGGAATTTACCGGACTTTGGGGATACCTAAGTTTATTGTAGGCGATCGCCTGGACACTCACCTCATTCAAACCCGCAGCGGGCCCGTGCAGGTGGTAACATTGCCTTGGTTGACTCGATCGACCTTAATGACGCGATCCGAGACTGAAAGCCTGTCTATGGGCGATGTTAACCAATTATTAACCGAAAAACTGACGATCGCCATGGAAGGGGAAATTCGCCGCCTCAACCCCGACATACCAACCGTACTTTTAGCGCACTTAATGGCAGATAAAGCAAGTCTGGGTGCCGAGCGTTTTTTAGCAGTTGGTAAAGGTTTTAACATACCCGTTTCGATGCTAACTCGCCCTTGTTTTGATTACGTTGCTCTCGGGCACGTGCACAAACACCAAAATCTCAACGCTTCCAACAATCCGCCCGTAATTTATCCCGGAAGTATCGAACGAGTTGATTTTAGCGAAGAGAAAGAAGATAAAGGTTTTGTGTTAGTTAATTTGGAACGGGGGAAAGCTGAGTGGGAATTTTGTCCTTTGCCCGTGCGGGTGTTTCAGACTATTAAAGTGAATGTTTCCGAATCGGAAAACCCGCAAGCAGAGTTAGTTAAAGCTATTGGCAAGAAGGAAATCCAAGACGCGGTGGTGAGATTAATTTACCAATTGCGATCGGAACAATTAGATTTAATCGACAACGGAGAATTGCACGCACTTCTCGGCGCAGCGCACAGCTACACAATCCAACCGGAATTAGTCAGTCAGCTAGCGAGGCCGCGGTTGCCAGAATTGAATACTAATAATAGTATAGAACCCTTAGAAGCTTTGAAAACTTATTTAGCAAGTCGCGAAGATTTGAAAGATGTTGCAGAGAGTATGTTGGAGGCGGCGCAGGGTTTGTTGGGCGGCGCCGAGGAAGTTTTAGTAGAATTTTAGGTCAACAGTCGCCCATCTAATTATAGGATGATTTTGCTTCCAAATATGGTGGGTGGGCATCCTGCACGGCCTAAACATACAACGTAAATAAGCTCGCTCAGCATTTAAATTGTGTGTCAATAAATAATCCAACCAGGAATGGACTGTTGCTCCGATGCCACCCGAAATATGCAATTTAAATCTACAACCGGTTATACAATTTAACCCCCAAAAACCTCACCCGCAGCCAACCGAGTTCCATTGGCAAAATCCACCCCAGACTGCACCTTTTTCCCCGGTAACTGCACCTCCCGCAACAATAATAAACCATCACCGGTTTGGACGATCGCCCCCAAGCCCTTCACAACCTTAACAACTTCCCCATTTGCGCCCGATAACTCCGACAAAACAGGCCATTCGCGTTCCAAAACTCTCAAATCCGGCGGTAATTGCAGCCAATATTCCGGCCCGACGGGTACTGTCGCCATCACCTTCAAAGAATTGCCGCGAAAAGTAGTCGTGCAATCCGGGAAAAAGCCCCTAACTTGATTGTGAAGGGATCTCGCACTTTTCGACCAATCCAGCACATAATCGGCACTCTTAATCATCGGCGCGTAAGTCGCCTCAGCATCATCTTGAACAACAGGTTTAAGCTGATCGTCCCTCAATTTTACCAAAGTTTCCACCAACAAATCCGCCCCAATTTCCGCCAACCTATCCGCCAAAGAATCAGCATTATCCAACAGCGAAATACCAGCAAAAGCCTTCAACAGCATCGCCCCAGTATCCATCCCAGCATCCATCAGCATAGTAGTAATTCCTGTTGTCTTTTCCCCGTCAAAAAGACAGCGCTGAATCGGCGCCGCACCGCGATACTTCGGCAAAATTGAACCGTGAACGTTAACGCAAGCCAAACTAGGAATATCCAGAATTTCTTGAGAAAGAATTTGGCCGTAAGCCACCACCACAAACACATCCGCCTCGGCTTCCCGCAACTTAGCAAGCGTTTCCGCATCCTTCTTAATTCGGGGCGGCTGCCAAACCGGGAGACTGTGATTTAAAGCCACTTCTTTTACAGGTGGAGGCATCAATTTATTGCCCCTTCCCCGGCGTTTGTCCGGCTGAGTCACCACACCCACCACCTCAAATTCTGGGTGACTTAGCAAACTGGATAAAGTAGGAACAGCAAAATCGGGAGTGCCAAAAAACACAATTTTCATAGATTGTTCGTTATTAGTAAGTAGTTATCTGTCATCAGTCATCAAGTAGGTAATAGCAAAAAACCATAGTATATTGTAGAGACTCTTAAACGGGTAGGAGTTATGAGACAAGCGAGTTTATGAGTATTTTCACGAGCCGGACTCATGCAATCTTTATTTGTCAGCTCAAATAATGGTAGTTTGCTCCTAGATTATACACTTCGATAAGAGTTCCGAGTTGTGCGATCGGCAAAAAGGATCTCGATTCACACTCAGGTGCAGCCCGACTCAAACGCTCAAAAGCAATGGGTTTGATAGAAGCAACAACATTTGCCTCCCTTCTTTCCAACTTAACTCTAACTGTTCTACACTAGGAATTATCATCCCATTTACCTTGGTTACTGCTAATCTCAATCTTATCATATCTCCCCGGACATGGAAAAATCGTCGAATCTCCTGCTTAAACTCAGCCGCAGCTTATTTGCAGACACCGCCGAACAAGAAAAATTTATTCAGGCAGTTATCAATCCCCAAGCTTTTAATCCTGCCATCTTGTGGCTGCAACCCAAACCCACAGAAAACCCATTTACTGTCGAAATTCCCATCTCTTGGCAACCGGAATTTGTAGATAGACTGGCCTTAGAATCCAAGCCGGGAAAACATCCCTTACATCAAGCAGGACATTACTACTGTCTCGACTTTTCCTCAATCTTCGCCGCCTCCACCTTATTAACAATACCGCAGCCCATCAAACTAATCTTAGATATGTGCGCCGCCCCGGGAGGTAAAAGTGTATTTTCCTGGAAAACCTTAAACCCAGAATTGCTGTTGTGCAACGAAGCCATAGGCAAACGCATGGGAATGCTGATCTCGAATTTAAGACGCTGCCAGATTCAACCATCCGCCGCCGCTAACGTCGATTCAAAAATACTTGCCGAAAAAATACCACAAACTGCTAATTTAGTAATAGTAGATGCTCCTTGTAGCGGTCAATCACTCTTAGCAAAAGGAGACAAAGCACCCGGCTGCTTTCATCATGTCACCATCAACAGCAATGCCAACCGCCAAAAAAGAATATTAGCCAATTCTGCTCAAATTGTAGGGCCGCAAGGTTATCTTGCATACATGACCTGCACTTATTCAACCGCAGAAAACGAACAAGTCAGCGAATGGCTGTTAAGCAAATTCCCCGAATTTCGGCCAGTCACTGTTCCTCATTTAGAAAAATATCGATCGCACCTGACAGAAATTCCTTGCTATCGGATGTGGCCGCAAGATAGACTAGGAGCAGGAGCTTTCACCGTTTTGTTTCAAAACACCTCGGATGGAGAGACAAACCAGCTACCAGCAGATTTTCTAGATTTAGCTCGTTTTACCACCCTCTAACTATCCGCGTCCATCCGCGTTCATCTGCGGTTAAAAAAATCTTCTTTCCAGAACATAACTAAAAAATGATTTCCTCCCAATTATCAAAAGCAATTAAAAAGCCACTCAAACTAGCTGTCGGCATTTTACTTACCTTAAATCTGCTAATATTAAGCGGCTGCCAAAACAGCACAACACCCGCATCCAAAAACGGCGAACCGATCGAACTCACACTGTGGCACGGCATCAATCCCCCGCCAAATCGCGACGTATTTCAAACCCTCACAGACAAATTCAACAAAACACATCCCAACATCCAGATTAAACCAATTTACATCGGCCAGCCAGACCAACAACTACCAAAAATACTAACAGCAATAGTGGGAAATGCACCGCCGGATTTGCTGTGGAATATTGCCACAATTTCCGGAAAACTAGCAGAACTCAACGCAATTGTCCCCTTAGAAAACTGGCTCGACAAATCGCCCCGGAAAGCCGAAATCTACCAGGCACTCTTCGAGTCAATGGAACTCGGGGGACACACTTGGTCAGTTCCCCTAGCCACAAATAACGCCGCCATATTTTACCGTCCCAGCTTATTTGCAGCAGCAGGAATCAAAAAAGTGCCGCAGAATTGGGCGCAATTAAAGCAAGTAGCCCGATCGCTCACGCGAGACACCAACGGAGACGGCCGCACAGACCAACACGGCATAGTGCTCTCCCTAGGCAAAGGAGAATGGACAGTATTTACTTGGCTGCCATTCATGTTCAGCGCAGGCGGCGAACTTATGCCCGAAACACCTCAAACTTCCGTACCCCAAATAGACAATCCGGGCTCTCGCGCCGCCTTAGAATTGTGGAGAGACTTGTTAAAAGAAGGTTCAGCAATACTGTCAGCACCCGAACGCGGTTACGAGATCGACAACTTCATTGCAGGCAAAGTCGCCATGCAAATCACCGGTCCGTGGACGCTAGCACAGTTGCAGCAAAGCGGTATCGACTACGCAGCCATGCCTTTACCGCTCCTCAAACGCCCCGCAGCCGTCGTAGGGGGTGAAAACCTATTTTTAATGAAAACGTCGCCAGAACGAGAGCGAGCAGCCCTAGTATTCTTAGAATACGTTATAGGTGAAGAATTCCAAACAGCATGGGCATTGGGGACAGGTTACTTGCCAATTAACTTAAAATCGAGACAGAGCCAAACTTATCAAAGCTTTGTGGAAAAAAACCCTGTTTTGCGAGTATTTTTAGAGCAAATGAACTCAGCCAGAGCGCGACCCATTATTTCAGGTTACTCCCGCCTGTCAGAAAACCTCGGTCGCGCCATAGAGGCAACCCTTCTGGGCCGCAACCCCCAAGACGCCCTTAAAGAATCTCAAGAGCGTCTGAGACTAACCTTAGATATTGCAACAGCGAAAATCAAATAGAGAAGAGAAAATATTTTTTTGTGCTGTAAATTATCCACTTCTACTGTATTCGATCGAAAGACTTGAAGCCTCCATTAATGGGTTTAAAATGAGAGTGAAAATCAATTCTGCCAGCAATTCTAGTCAGAAACCGAGTTTTTTTGCCCCGGGCTTACCTGAAAGCTCATATTTTGTGTCGCTGTTATGGGTTCCTTAGGTATTATATCAAATCCGTTAGCATCGGAATAGTAAATTCGAGTTGACGGTTGACTGTTGACTGTTGACGCCGTGAACAGCCAACCGTCAACCGTCAACCGTCAACATCACGGACGGTGTAACCCGAAATGATATTATTGAGAAGGGTGCAAGATTTTAGGTTAAATCGAGTTGCGATCGCCCGGCACGAAAAGATGCCCGCTGTCGCTCGGTAATAAATTATTAACAAAAACCAAAAATTTACAAATCAAATGGTTAGGCATTAGAGATATAGCCTTTCTCAGTAACATGAGGTGCTCTCGCGAGCATAGGGCCCACGGGCATAGGGCCGACGGGCATAGGGCATGGGCATAGGACTTGCCCCCATACCTCACCACGCTTGAGAACCGCTATATATTGGCAAAAAATTGGTCCTCCCGAAATTTATGTGTAGATTCGTCGAGGGAACAGCAAAAAAAACCGAACCTTCAACGGCGCTACAAAAAGTTAGGTCAAAATGTTCTCTCCCTACCTACCACCCATGACCTACCATCACTTAATAGAAACATTTTCACTACCCTGTGTCCGTCCCGTGCCATCTACTAAAACCTTAACAACCGTCCACCTTTTCCCCCAACGACAATGCAGACAAAGTTCCTTAATGCCATCAAAGGGCATTCCTGGCGGTACTTCCTCGCCGTAGGCACAATCGCCCTGACCTACTATTCGGCGTCGCAATTCGCAATTTCCACCCTCACCCTGAGTTCAGAAATCTACCCCATGTGGCCGGCAGCAGGAATTGCCCAAGCCGCCCTGCTGGTGTTCGGGCGGCAACTGTGGCCGGGAATCGCCATCGGAGGCTTTCTGTTCAGCATGAGCGTACCGTCGGCCAACATCGCCACGGCATTGATCTCGGCGGCCGCCAGAACCCTGCAAGCGTGGACGGGAACTTATCTTCTGCAGCGCATTAACTTTAGCGCCACGTTCGATAGGCTCAAAGACGTTTTAGGAATAGTCGGACTAGCAGCCTTGGGATCTAGCCTGATCAACTCCACCATCGGCAGCATCGTCGTATGCCTGACCGATTTATCTAACTGGAGCAATTTTGTCAGGATTTGGGGGACTTGGTGGGTGGGAGACGCTATGGGAATTTTGCTCGTCGCCCCGCTGCTGCTGACGTGGCAACAATTGCCCAAAGTCCCCACCCATCGCAAAAAGATAGCTGAACGAGCGATTTGGCTGCTGCTGCTGCTAGCAGTCGGCTGGCTCGTCTTCTGCTCCCGCACCCGCGCCGCCTACGCCCGCTATCCCCTCGAATACTTACCATTTCCCCTAGTAGTTTGGGCTGCCTTTCGATTCGGCCAGCGTTACACGGCCCTCTCCAACTTCGTCCTCTGCGGCTTCGCCATCTGGGGCATAGCCCGAGGCAGCGGTCCCTTTCTCAAACACGCCAGCAGCATCCCCCAAGCACTGTTATCCCTGCAAGCCTTCATCGCAGTCATCGCCGTCACCGGCTTAGTCTTAGCCGCCACCGTCGCCGAACGCCACCAAGCCGAAGCCGCCCTGCGTTCTTCTGAAGAAAGATTTTCCAAGGCCTTTCACGCCTCCCCGGTAGGCATCAGCATCTGCACCCTCACAGACGGATGCTTCCTCGATGCCAACGAAAGCTTTTTGCGCTCATTAGGCTGGGAGCGGCACGAATTTATCGGCCGCACCGCCAGGGACTTAGGAATGTGGGTCAATTCAGAAGACGAGCCGCGGCTCGCCCAGATTTTGCAAGCACAAAATTCGATAGGCAACCAAGAAATCAAAATTCGCACCCACGCCGGCGAAGTGCGCGACTGGCTGCTGTCAGAGGAACTCATCGACCTCGGCAGCACTGAGTGTGTTTTAATCATGACCAGCGACATCACCGAACGCTTGCGTTCCGAAGAATTCCGCCGGGCCGCATTAGTAGCCGAAGCTGCAAATCGATCGAAAAGCATTTTTCTCGCCAACATGAGTCACGAACTCAGAACCCCCCTGAACCACATTATCGGCTTCAGTCAGATCCTGCAAGAGGAGGCCCGAGACCTCGGTGCCGAAGAGTTAATAGACGACCTCAAGGCTATTAACACGGCCGGCCTGGACTTACTAACCCTGATTAAAGGTATTCTCGACTTGACTAACATTGAAGCAGGCGACATCGAATTACGCCTGGAAACCTTCACCATTTTAAATGTGGTTGAGGAAGTAGTCGCCACGATCGAGCCGATCGCAGAAAGAAAAAAGAATATCCTAGAAATACAATGCCCTGAGGATATTGGCTCGATGCACACCGACAAAACTAAACTCCGGCAGTCTCTGGTCAACCTCCTGAGCAATGCCTCTAAGTTTACTTACCAGGGCACGATTACTTTCGCCGTTAGCCGCTCCCTCGAAACCCCCTCCGAGGTTGCTAAGGGAGGCAAAAGACTGGGAGGATATAGAGGAGATGGCCAAGCTGAAAATACCTTGTCTCTCTTGTCTTCCTCTCAAGAATGGATCGTTTTTACAATCAAAGATACCGGCATTGGCATGAGTCCCGAACAGTTAGCCAGAATCTTCGAGCCTTTCATGCAAGTCGATTCCTCAAGTACTAAAAAGTACGGCGGCACTGGTTTGGGTCTGACTATTACTAAGGAATTCTGCTCCATGATGGGCGGAGACATTACCGCCTGCAGCGAGTTGGACAAAGGTTCTACTTTTACAATTCGGCTGCCAGCTATTTTGAACGACTTTTCGCAATCAACCGAAAAGTCTGATAAATAATAATTTGTTGACAGTTACTTTCGCTCGCTGGCAATTTTATTAGCCTCGGCAATTTGCTGATTTTTTCCCTAGCATCTAGAAAGATTTTCAACATAATTTATCGATTGGCTCAACTGATTGATTTGTGGTTGTTTGGGTATTCTCGATGTATAATAGGATATTTAGTTATCTAACCTAATTAACTTCGCAGTAACTACGAAATCCTAAGTTATCGAGAGAGAAATAGCGCTTTAGTCCTTAATAAAAAGTTAGAAAATATATGGTTGGGGCGCGAACGGCGCTAATAAAATAGTTTCTCCCAGGGGACGCAGATTCCTCTATTGTCTGGGAACGGTAACAATAAAATAGGTTATTTTACCGAACACGATCGTGAGCATCTCTGCTCCGAGTAAAAAGCACAACAGAGATGCTCCCACACGATATCATTCGGATTCCCTGGTTGATGGCTGGAAAATTAGTTAAAATAAGTTATACCATTTTTGATTTTAGACTTCGGCGCGAGCGATCGCTCGAAGGATTGTAGATTAAAGAATTGGGAATGACTGACTGGATATGGGTTGGCAGCAGGGGTCTACAGTTGCATTCTTTTTTGAAGCGCGTCTTAAAAAAGTGCGATTCCCTACGGGATAGCTACGCACGCGCGTACTCTCCAAGCGACCTATCGGTAACAATAAAGCAGGTACTCTCATGCTGAGTGTCGAGATCCCAGCTTAATCAAGCAACAGGGCCCATCGGGAGTTCGACTGTCAAAACCCAGCTAAAACCGTCCACTAATTTTGTCATGACGCTCAGCACTCTCGCTCCCGACACCCGGTTTCTTCACCTCAGTCGGGCAGTCAAAAAAGCGAATTTTGGCAGAAACCGGGTTTTTGAGCGTAAGTTCAGTATCATAAGATGATATCCTTTGTCAGGGTGCAATCTACATTCAGAGCATTAGTTTGTTGACAATCGAAAAATTGTTGAGAATATACCAACCACCAACAGGGTGAGGACGTTCTTAATTGCTAAAATTCTTGCGTTCGATTGTTTTTTCTTTATGTGTTGCTTCTTGTTACCCGCTCGCGACAAGCCAGCGAACGAAGCCTAAGGGTGCTGCCGGGTCTTCTTCCTTTTGCTATAAATATAATCAGCGCAGTTTGAAAGATTGTCGATAGCAGAGATGGTCGATCGGCTTCTCCATAAAACCTATGATTTGCTCGCGACTCGCGTACCTTTGCACTAACTGTATAGCTGGGTATATATAATATTAATTAAAAAGATATACTGTAGAAAGTTGCCTACAAAGCGCCAGAAATTATGCACCCCCACCTCCAGCGCCAACTCGAACAGCTCGGTTTAGTCGGCGAGTCCCCCCCTCCCACTGCCGAGCAGTGGCAGCTATTGTTAGAGCAGGTAAGTTGTAGCTATGACTGCGCAGGGAGCCAGCAGAAACCGCTGCTGCAGGTTTGTTTGCTCTCCGAGCCGGTGGCGCTACAGGATATTGCCCCCTCGCCCCAGTCGCCTCAAGACTCTCCAACAGCTTCATCCATCGATCGACTGCGGGCGACTGTCAACAGTTTGGGGGCCCGATTGTGTATCATTGACGCGAAGGGGTTTGTCATATCGGTGAATCCAGAGGTCGAAGGCTTGCTCGGGTTTGGAGAGTCGGAACAGGCAGGTGTTTCCCTGCTAGAAGGCATCGCCAGTCAGCAAAATCACAGCAAGAAATCCCAAGTTGTGACGGCTCCGAAACAGTCGCCAAGCAAAAGTGAAGATGCAGCGATCGCACCTACACTAGGTTTACAAGAGGCGAGAGCCTCCGGTCAACCAAGCAGCAATTGGGAGGATCTGTTTCAAAGCCGCGACGGCAAGATTTTACCAGTTTCCTATTTTTTTTATCCTGCTGTTGAAGGCGGCGAAATCTCATTCTTGGTGTTTTTTGACATTTTTGACATTAACATTATTAGAGAAAACAAGCAATTGCTCTCGATGCTGCAAGCAGTTCTAGAATCTACAGATGCGAGAATTATGGCGGTTGACAGCAACGGCAATATATGCAATTTTAATCAGAAATTTATCGAGATGTGGGGTTTGTCCGCCAGCCAAGGAAACTTGAGCAGATCGACCTTCGACCGTATCAAAAAAACTATCTTCACAGAATTACCCTTCGCCCGGGAACAATTAAAAGACCCCCAAAGATTTATCGAAAACGTGCTGGAAGTGTCGGCAGATCCAGATACTAAAATCAGCGAATTATTAGAATTTAAAGACGGAAAAATTATCGAATTAAATTCGTTACCATCAAAAAAAGTCGGCTCGAACAGAGTCGGGAGAGTCTGGATATTTCGAGACGTTACCGAGCGCAAAAAAGTAGAACAATCATTGCAGTATAGAGTAGAATTAGCTCAGTTGATTGCCAGCTTGTCAACTCATTTCATCAGCGGGTCATTATCAGAAATAGACAAAGGCATCGCTCGAACTCTGGAAGCGGTCGCCACCTCGATCGAGTTTGACCGCAGTTACATCTACCTGTTATCTTTAGACAAAACCCGCGCCGACAAAACCTACGAGTGGTGCGCCGCCGGCATTCCGGCAATAAAAAACAGCACCCACAAACAAATAGACATCGCACAAATCCCTTGGATCGCAGAAAAACTCGATCGCGGCGAATGCATCTATATTCCAGAAATCAGCAAACTCACACCCCCAGCAATCGCCGAAGTTGCCTATTTGAGCGGTCAAAATCCAGCAGAATTCCAGACAGACTCCCCATCCCAAACAGCCAATCAAACAGCAATCCCCTCCATACCTTCGATTGGCGATTCCGTCAATAATGTAGAATCAAAAAAACCGCAAGAAAATATCCAATCGCTGATAATAATTCCCCTAATTTGGAGTAAAATTTTAGTAGGATTTCTCGGATTCGATGCCTTAAAGCAAAACGCAGGTCAATCGCCCGAAATATCCACACAGCTAAAAATGGTAGGAGAAATGCTCGCCAATGCCCTAGAGCGCAAGCGAGCAGAAATTGCCTCGCTCCAAGAGAAATCAAGCTACCGCAGCATCTTTGAAAACGCAGTCGAAGGCATATTCCAGACAACGCCTTCAGGCCGGTACCTCCGCGCCAATCGCGCACTAGCCGAGATTTACGGCTACGAATCCTCTGCCCAAATGCTAGCCGAAGTCACAGATATCAACCGCCAAATTTACGTTGACCCCAATCGCCGCGCCGAGTTTATGGCCCAATTGGGCGCGGTTCGCCAAGTGTCAAAATTTGAATCCCAAGTATACCGCCGAGACGGCAGCACGATCTGGATTTCTGAAAACGCCCGCAGCATCTGCGACGAAAGCGGCAGGGTTTTGTACTACGAAGGCACAGTCCAAGACATCACCGCTGGCAAACTTGCAGAATCCGCCTTGCATCAGGCTCTAGAAGCAGCAGAATCAGCCAACCGGGCAAAAAGCACATTTCTGGCCAACATGAGCCACGAACTGCGCACACCCCTCAACGCCATTATCGGCTACAGCGAAATGCTCACAGAAGAAGCCGAAGAATTGGGCGATGAAGCTTTCGTCCCGGACCTCGAAAAAATCCGCAGCGCCGGCAAACACCTGCTGTCGATGATCGACGACATCCTAGATATCTCTAAAATTGAAGCAGGTCGAATGGATCTCTACTTAGAAACCTTCGACATCCATGCCTTAATAGAAAGCGCTGTCGCCACGGCGAGGCCGCTGGTCGAGAAAAACGGCAACACCGTAGAAGTGAACTGTCCAGACAACCTCGACACCATGCACGCCGACATGACCAAAGTCCGGCAAGTGCTGCTGAACCTGCTCAGCAACGCTGCCAAGTTTACGCACAATGGGAAAATTGCGATCGGAGTGGAAAGAATTAAAAATGAACAATTAAAAATGATAAATCAAGAGGAATCTTCCCAAATTTTAATTTCCAACTCCGAGTTTTTAAGTTTCCGCGTCGCCGACACCGGTATTGGCATGACAAAAGAGCAATTGCAGCGAGTTTTCCAACCTTTCACCCAAGCTGACGCCTCGACTACCCGCAAGTACGGCGGCACCGGTTTGGGACTAGCTATCAGCCAGCGCTTCTGTCAGATGATGGGCGGCACCATTGAGGCCAGCAGCACCTTGGGCTCCGGCAGCACCTTCACCGTACTCTTGCCCAGGGCCATCCAACAGCCGGAAATCGCCAACAAAGTCAGCGACAGCGCTAGGAGTTCTCCGGGGGCCCCCACTGTCGGCACGGTGCTGGTAGTTGACGACGACCCACTCTCGCGGGATTTGATCGAGCGCGCCCTCTCTCGTCAAGGACTGCACATAGAAGTCGCCGACGGCGGCGAGCAAGCCCTCAGACTCGCTAAACAACTGCGGCCTGATGTCATTACCCTCGACGTGATCATGCCGGGAATGGACGGCTGGACTGTGCTCTCGGCCCTGAAGGCAGATCCTGAGCTTGCCTCGATTCCGGTAATCCTGCTATCCTTTGTGGGCAACAAAAGCCTCGGCTTTGCATTGGGCGCCTCGGACTACCTCACCAAACCAGTGGACGGCAAACGGCTGGCTGCTTTGTTGAACAAGTACCGACGCGACCAAGACGGCGTTGCAAGTAAGAAGTTGACCGGTCAGATTTTAATTGTGGAAGACGACGTTGCCACCCGCAAAATACTGCGACGCATACTAGAAAAACAAGGCTGGGCAGTAACGGAAGCTGATAGTGGGCGCACTGCTCTCGAGAAGCTAGAAATTGCCCGGCCACATTTGATTCTGCTGGATTTGATGCTACCAGACATGGATGGCTTTGAGTTGATCGGCGAACTTCGCAAATCGCATTCTCGAGATCCTATACCCATAGTAGCGATCACGGGTAAAGACCTAACTTCAGCCGAAAGCCAGCAGCTAAACGGCTACGTCGCTCGGGTACTACAAAAGGGAGTCTACAGTTGCGATACTTTGTTGCGCGATGTTCGCTCTATAGTGAATGACAGGTTCGATCGCAGGTACGACTCGAAAGGCAAGGAGAAAACCAATGGCTAAAATCCTGTTGGTCGAAGATAACGAAATGAATAGGGATATGCTTTCTAGGCGTCTGGCCCGCAAGGGACACGAGGTATTTATTGCTGTTGACGGTGCTGAGGGAGTGTCGATGGCGCTCGCCAAAGTACCAGATTTGATTCTGATGGATATGAGTCTGCCAGTGCTAGACGGGTGGCAAGCAACCCAGCAAATTAAGGCGACTCCTGAAACTAGCAGGATTCCGGTGATTGCGCTGACGGCTCACGCCATGGCGGGCGACCGCGAAAAATGTTTGGCCGCCGGCTGCAACGACTACGACACCAAACCGGTCGAGTTTCCCCGACTTTTGGGTAAAATTGAAATGCTTCTGAAAGAGGCTATGACATGAAAGCTGACGAGGGCAGCGTACTGGTTGTTGACGACAATGAGGTAAACCGCGATTTGCTCGCCCGCCGACTTCAGCGTCAAGGGCACCTCGTGACTGTTGCTGAAGATGGTCTCCAAGCTCTGGAAATGTTGCGAAGAGATCCTTTTGATTTGGTTCTCCTAGACATTATGATGCCGCAAATGAACGGCTATCAAGTGCTGGAAAATCTGAAGGCGGACGAAAAGTTGCGCCATATCCCGGTGGTGATGATTTCGGCGGTAGACGATATCGATAGTGTCGTCCGGTGTATAGAGTTGGGGGCAGAGGATTATCTTTCTAAACCGTTCAATCCGGTATTGCTCAAGGCTCGGATTAGCGCTTGTCTGGAAAAGAAGCGGCTGCGGGATAAGGAGCAGGCCTATTTACAGGAGTTGGGCCTGGAAAAGGAAAAGTCCGAGCGTTTGCTGTTAAATATTTTACCGAAGGCGATCGCGCAGCGCCTCAAACAGGGGGAAAGTACGATCGCAGACAGTTTCGCTGAGGTAACAGTGATGTTTGCCGATTTGGTCGGTTTTACAAAGCTTTCGGCTCATTTGTTGCCTGCCCAGTTGGTGGAGTTGCTCAACGAGATTTTTTCGGCTTTTGACGAGTTGGCCGATCGCTACGGACTTGAGAAAATTAAGACGATCGGCGATGCTTATATGGTAGTGGGCGGTTTGCCGACGCCCTGCGACAACCACGCCGACTCGATCGCCGAAATGGCGCTGGACATTCAAGCAGCCATGACTAAGATACATACCAAGGGAGGCCAGCCGCTCAGCATCCGCATCGGCATCCACACAGGCCCGGTGGAAGCTGGGGTAATCGGTACTAAAAAATTTACTTACGATTTGTGGGGAGATACGGTAAATACAGCTTCCCGGATGGAATCTCAAGGCGTCTCCGGCGCCATTCAGGTGACAGTTGCTACCTACGAGCGCCTGCGGGATAAGTACGTTTTTCAGGAGCGGGGCGTGATTCCGGTGAAAGGCAAAGGCGATATGATGACTTATCTGCTTGTGGGCCGAAACGCTTAATTAATCATTGGGCATTGGGCAAACAGGGCATTGGGCATCGGGTATCGGTAACTAATATCAACAGTCAACAGTCAACAGTCAACAGTCAACAGTCAACAGTTAACAGTCAACAGTCAACAGTCAACAGTCAACAGTCAACAGTCAACAGTCAACAGTCAACAGTCAACAGTCAACAAATTATCAAATGAACGTAAATTCTAGCCTTTTAATGTACGCCCAATGGGCGGGAATTCTGACTGTAGCTTTAGCTATTTTAACAGTTATAGCATTTATCTTCAAATGGGGTTTTCGCTTCCGATTGGTAGGAGTGACAAGCTTTATGGGCGTAATTGCTGCGGGTATATTCGGTCTGGGTTTAGGACTGTTTTCCCGTACAGAAATTCCTGGTGCGGTGCGGTATTCTTTAGTTTACGATACTGGCGGCGCTCAAACAGTAGTTACTGTGCCGCCTTCGATCACCGAATCGGAATTAGAAGCAACGATGCAGCAAGCGGCTGCGGATTTGTACTCTCCAGGGCGATCGGGACCGGGCAGAGACTACATGACAATCCGGGTTCGTACAATTGTACATCCAGAGCCGGGAGTGTCGCAGCCGCTGTTTTTGGGCGAGGTGAGGCGATCGCTCGCGACTCGTTATGATGACAAAATGGCGATCGAAATCTTCCCCGAAAAAGTTGCAATTCTGAAAAAGTATCAAGCCTAAAAGTAGGGTGCAGCAGCATTCTTAGGACTTAGGCATGGGAGTCCAGAAACCGGGTTTTTTACGAAAATTATTCGTTGTAACGGGCAGATTCGGTAAAAAACCCGGTTTCTTTGGTGGTAGTGCGTAAGTTCTAAAAAAATAATTTTATTTTAACTTAAAAAAAATAATATAAAATTATGACTCAAGAGTCAGAAAAATTACTAACAAACCTCTACAATGCTTTTGACCCATTCTATCCTTTACCAGCAGGAGATCCGCAGTATGTTGACTGTCGGGAAGTGCGAGGAGATGGCGATATTATCGAAGATTTGGGCAGAAAGATTAAGCTATCGCAGCGAATGACTTGTCAGTTGTATGCTGGACATCGCGGTGCGGGAAAGTCAACAGAATTGCTGCGACTTCAGGAATATTTGCAAAATCAAGGCTGCTTTGTAGTCTATTTCGCGGCTGACGACGAAGATATTAATCCCGAAGATACTGAATATACTGATATTTTGCTAGCTTGCACCAGACATTTGTTAGAATCACTTAGAAATGCTAACTCTAAACCTTTACGCGATTGGATGCGAGATAGGTGGGAAGATGTGAAAGATTTAGCCCTAACCGAAGTGTCTTTTGAAACATTGAGCTTAGAGTCGCAAATTGCTCAGTTTGCCAAACTGACCGCGAATGTCAGAACCGTACCGAGTCTGCGCCAACAAATTCGAGATAAAATTAATCCCCACACGACGACGCTGATGGATGCGCTGAATGAGTTTATTGTTGATGCTAAAAAAAACTTGCCGGATAAATCTTCGCAACTTGCAGTGATTGCCGATAATTTAGACCGAATTGTGCCGTTTTCCCCGGACGGGAAACGCAGCAATCTCGACGAAATCTTTTTAGACCGCACCGAACAACTCAAAGCTTTAGATTGTCATGTCATTTACACCATACCGATTTCTATGGTGTATTCTAACCGCGCTACTGAGTTAATCAATAATTATAACGACCCGCAAGTGTTGCCGATGATTATGGTGCAGAATCCAGACGGCAGCACCAACGAAGCGGGACTGGCTAAAATCAAAGAGTTGATTGAAAAGCGGGTAAAACAAGTCAATCCGAATCAATGTTTAGAAACAGGAGTGTTTGAGAGTCGAGAAACTCTAGAACGCCTGTGTTTGATGAGTGGGGGTCACGTCAGAAATTTGCTGTTGATGATGCAAGAAGCAATAACTCGTACCGAAGATTTGCCAATTACTGCAAAAGCAGCGCAAAGGGCAATTACTCAAGCGCGGGATGTCTACCGCAGAACTCCTGAAGAAGGCGAATGGCAAATTTTAGCTAAAGTCTCCCAAACTCAGCGCATACTGAACGATGAACAGCACCGCAATTTATTGTTTAGCCGCTGTATTTTGGAATACCGATTCTATGATGAAGAAGGAGAAATGCAGCCTTGGTATGATGTTCACCCGCTGATTAAAGGAATTAAGCAATTTAAAGATTGTCTTGCACAACTTCAGCCATGACAGCAGAAATAATTGATTGGGATGCCGATTTACCGCCAGCAGAACCAGAGGAAGAATATCAAACTATGGTACGAACTCTCAAACGGACAGATGGTTTCCAGTTGTTGTTTGTTGAGTGCTCGCCGGCGGTAGGGGAACGCTTGATTGCGAAAGTTCAAGCAGATGTGCCGCAGAAAAAGATTGAGGTGTTGTCGCTGGATGAGTCGGTTTATAATTTTTATAACATAATTAAAAATTTGGCAGACAGAGATGCAATTAATATTCTGTTTGTGAAAGGCTTAGAATATTCACTTTATGAATATGAGAAAGAAAAAAAAGAGATAGGATGGGAAAGCAAGGATATTTATTCTTATAGTTGGCGGGGTGTGCCGCCTGTTTTAATTAATTTAAACCAGCAGCGGGAAAGGTTTAGAGATGATTTTAAGATGTGTTTTGTGTTCATTTTGCCTCGTTTTGCAGTTAATTATTTTATCCAGCGGGCTCCGGATTTCTTTGATTGGCGATCGAGTTTATTTAAGTTGTCAATTGATAAAGAACTGCTGCAACTAGAATCAAGGCAGGCTTGTTCCGAAAGATGGAAGCGAGAAGATTATCTAGCTTTGACTCCCCAAGAACGGAAACGGGAATTGGTGAGGATTCAATCTTTAATTCATGAGGATGGGCAAACACCCGAACAACAAGCAGAATTGTTTTATGAACAAGGTTTATTGTATGGCTATACTGAAGAATATGCAAAGGCGATCGCCTCCTACGACAAAGCCTTAGAATTCAAACCCGATTATCCCGCAGCCTGGAAAAATAGGGGCTATGCACTGGGTAATTTAGGAAGATTAGAAGATGCGATCGCCTCCTACGACAAAGCCTTAGAATTCAAAGCAGATTATCACGAAGCCTGGAACAATCGGGGCAATGCACTGTATAATTTAGGAAGATTGGAAGATGCGGTCACCTCCTTCGAGAAAGCCTTAGAATTCAAACCCGATTATCACGAAGCCTGGAACAATCGGGGCATTGCACTGGGTAATTTAGGAAGATTGGAAGCAGCGATAGCCTCCTTCGAGAAAGCCTTAGAATTCAAAGCAGATTATCACGAAGCCTGGAACAATCGGGGCATTGCACTGGGTAATTTAGGAAGATTGGAAGCAGCGATAGCCTCTTACGACAAAGCCTTAGAATTCAAAGCAGATTCATACGAACCCTGGAACAATCGGGGCATTGCACTGGGTAATTTAGGAAGATTGGAAGCAGCGATAGCCTCTTACGACAAAGCCTTAGAATTCAAAGCAGATTCATACGAAGCCTGGTACAATCGGGGCATTGCACTGGGTAATTTAGGAAGATGGGAAGAAGCGATAGCCTCCTTCGACAAAGCCTTAGAATTCCAACCAGATGATGACGCAGCCTGGAACAATCGAGGCATTGCACTGGGTAATTTAGGAAGATGGGAAGAAGCGATAGCCTCCTTCGACAAAGCCTTAGAATTCCAACCAGATTATCACGAAGCCTGGTACAATCGGGGCCTGGCACTGTAATTTAGAAAGAGGGGAAGAAGCGATCGCCTCCTACGACAAAGCCTTAGAAATCAAACCAGATTATCACGTTGCCTGGTACAATCGGGGCAATGCACTGCGTAATTTAGGAAGAGGGGAAGAAGCGATCGCCTCCTACGACAAAGCCTTAGAAATCAAACCAGATTATCACGTTGCCTGGAACAATCGGGGCACTGCATTGCGTAATTTAGAAAGAGGGAAAGAAGCGATCGCCTCCTACGACAAAGCCTTAGAAATCAAACCAGATTATCACGTTGCCTGGAACAATCGGGGCAAGGCACTGGATGATTTAGGAAGAGGGGAAGAAGCGATCGCCTCCTACGACAAAGCCTTAAAAATTAAACCAGATTATCACGTTACCTGGTACAATCGGGGCAAGGCACTGGATGATTTAGGAAGAGGGGAAGAAGCGATCGCCTCCTACGACAAAGCCTTAAAAATCAAACCAGATTATCACGTTGCCTGGTACAATCGGGGCAAGGCACTTGGTAAATTAGGAAGATTAGAAGCAGCGATCGCATCCTACGACAAAGCCTTAGAAATCAAACCAGATGATGACGCAACATTTTATAATCAGGCTTGCAGCTATGCGTTAAACGGTCAGATTGACCAAGCGATTCAGAATTTGCAGCAAGCGATCGATCTGAACCCTGACGAATACCGAGAAATGGCAAAAAGTGACTCGGATTTTGACAGCATTCGATCGCATACTCGGTTTCAAGCCTTGATTCAAGAATAGGGATTTGCCGCCCAAGCGGGAGCGGGGCGGGTTTATGAGATTGTCGGTTTTAGGCAATTATTGTTGGTAAAACCCGCCCCTACAGCATCAAAAACACTCGGATTATTTCTTAGTCTCTTAAAGACGTACTTCCCTTGACAAGACGCGGTTTCAACCGCCGATATATCCAGAGGCTTAGGTAAAAATTATATCTTGGGTGAGGCTTGTCACACCTCAGTGCGATTGCCTTTTTGTCTGTTATACACAGTCATCTAAAAAAAGTAGTATAAATCTATACATACAAATCCCCATCGAGGGTTATATTGAAAAAGATCCGAAAATCCAGTAAAATGGCGATAAATAACCAAAGAGTAGCGCTCCAAAGCACTCAAAGGTAAAAATAATCAAAAAAAGAAAAGTATCAATTAGATAGAAAATAAAGAGGTGAGACCCCTTGCAAAAATTAGCCAGCATAGAAAAGCCGATCGACTTTGGGGAAAAATCCACAGCAGAGAACACCCAAAAAGCTCAAACATTGTACGATCGGGGCAACGCCCTAGAAGCAATGGGACGGTTGTCAGCAGCGATCGAATCTTGGGAAAAAGCGATCGAACTAGAACCACAATTTTATGAAGCGTGGTACAACCAAGGCGTAGCCCTCAGAAAAGTGGGACAGCTAGAAGAAGCTGTGACAGCCTACAACAAATCCCTAAAAATCAAACCAAATAATCCAGAAGCTTGGTATAATAGGGGCAACGTTTTGCGGAAAGTCAACAGACTCTCAGAAGCGATCGCCTCCTACGAACAGGCGATAAATTTCAAGCCAGACTACCACGAAGCTTGGACGAACCGCGGCAACACCCTCGTCAGCTTAGAAAAATTATCAGAAGCGATCGCATCCTACGACAAAGCGATCGAACTCAAACCAGACTACTGCGAAGCTTGGTACAACAAAGCATTTACCCTCAGCAAATGCAACGAAAATAAAGCCGCGATCGCCTGCTACGACAAAGCGATCGAACTCAAACCAGACTTGCATCAAGCCTGGTACAACCGCGGGTTAGCCCTAACGGATGAAAAACTCTACCCGGAAGCCGTCGCCTCTTTCGACAAAACCCTGGAACTGTGGCCGAAGTCCGCCGAAGCCTGGAACAAACGCGGCACAGCGCTGGCACAAATGGGACAATTTGAAGCAGCGATCGCATCCTGGGACAAAGCCCTGGCACTGAAGCCAGACAACAGCGAAACCTGGTACAACCGCGGCTTAGCCTTGGCTAACTTAGAACGCTTTGAAGAAGCAGTCGCCTCTTGGGACAAAACCCTAGAGTTGCAGCCAGAAAACACCGAAGCCTGGTACAACCGCGCCGTCGCCCTCAAAAAAATTCAACGATTTACCGAAGCCATCGCCTCCTACGATAAAATCATCGCACTCAAACCAGACGATCCAAACCTCTACTATCAAAAAGCTTGCCTTTACGTCCTAGAAAAAGAAATAGGCGAGCTCACAAACAACCAGGAACTTGTGACCGCCAGCACAGCCAAAGCGATCGAAAACTTGTCAAAAGCGATCGAACTAAATCCGAAAAAATACCGAAAACTGTACAAAAATGACTCAAAATTGCGTACAATACGAGAAGAAGTGCGGTTTTTAGCTTGATTTCAGGGTAGCAATGATTGATGGATACCTATGCCGCACTGCAACCTTTGTAGGCACAACATCACCATAAACCCAATCATGCAAACCCTAAACAAAACTCAAGCAAAATTCGCTCAATTGGCAGCCCACCTCAGAGAAGTTAACGACATCGAATCAGCCTCGTCGCTACTGCACTGGGATCAAGCAACCTATATGCCCGCCAAAGGTGCCAATGCCAGATCCCGCCAGTTGGCCACCCTCAAACAAATATCCCATGAAAAATTTACCGACCCCAAAATAGGCGAACTCCTAGAAGACTTGCGTTTCTACGAACAAACCCTCCCCTACGACTCCCTCCCAGCCAGCCTGATTCGCATCGCCCGCAGAGACTACGAACACGCCGCCAGAGTCCCTGCAGCCTTCATGTCCGCACTCTGCCGCCACCAAGCCGACTGCTACGAAGCTTGGGCAACAGCCAAAGCAGCCAACAACTTCGCAGCCGTCGAGCCCTATCTCGAAAAAACCCTAGAATTAAGCAGGCAGTACGCCGACTTTTTCCCCGGATACGAACACATCGCCGATCCTTTGATCGATCGTAGCGACTACGGGATGAAAGTATCCCTGCTGCGCCCGCTTTTCGCCAAACTGCGTCAAGAATTAGTGCCGATAGTCGAAGCCATCACCTCCCAACCTCCGGCCGACGACTCCTGCTTGCACCAAAACTTCCCCGAATCCCAGCAACTAGAATTCACCCGCACAATCGTAGAACGCATGGGGTTCGACTTCCAGCGGGGACGGCAAGACACCACCCTGCACCCATTCATGACCAATTTCTCAATAGACGACGTGCGTATCACCACCCGCGTCTATGAAGACCACCTGGATCAAGCACTTTTCAGCAGCATCCACGAAGCCGGACACGCCCTCTACGAACTCGGAAATTCGCCGGAATTTGAAGGCACGCTTCTGGCAGGCGGCGTCTCCTCCGGGTTGCACGAAAGTCAGTCGCGACTGTGGGAAAATATGGTCGGGCGCAGCCGCGGTTTTTGGGAATGTTTCTACCCACAACTCCAAGGCGTATTTTTGCGACAGTTGGCACAGGTATCCACTGACGCATTTTACCGGGCAATTAACAAAGTCTCGCGATCGCTCATCCGCACCGACGCCGACGAAGTAACCTACAACCTCCACGTCGCCATCCGTTTTGACCTAGAATTGGCAATGCTAGAGGGAAAATTAGCAGTGCGAGACCTCCCCGAAGCCTGGAACGAACGCTATCACACCGACCTCGGCGTTGTCCCCGCCAACGACGGCGAAGGCGCCATGCAAGATGTTCACTGGTATGTTGGTACGATCGGCGGAATGTTCCAAGGTTACACCCTCGGCAACTTGATGGCCGCTCAATTCTACGAAACAGCAGTAAAAATCAATCCTGAAATTCCCGTACAAATAGAACGGGGCAATTTTACTGTACTCCACGAGTGGCTAAAACAAAACATCTACCAGCACGGCCGCAAATACACCGCCGTCGAATTGATCGATCGCGTTACTGGTTCACCTTTAACTATCGATCCTTTTGTCCGCTACATCCGCCACAAATACGGAGAATTTTATGTCATTTGAGGGAGAGCAAGTTCACATTGCAGACTTTAAAATGACGTAAAAAAAGTAGCCCCCTAAAAAAAAGGGCGATACTCAAAAAGTATCGCCCTTTTTTTACAGGGAAAATCAAAAATCATACATAACGGAGTATCTATGTCTGAACTCTTTCAGGCTGTTATCGCTAGCGACGAACAAACCGATTTGCGTCAGTTTGTCAGCGATTTGCGGGTTTTGGGCAACAAATATTTGCTAAGAAACGACATAGTTAACGCTTTTGCCGCCTACTGCACCAAATACGAAAAGCCGGAACAGTTCCATCAATCTTCTCATTTGAGCAAACTGATTTACTGCGTTCAGGAAATTATTCTCGAAGATGACAGCCTTTGCATCCTGCTGCGGCCAAAAATTGCTAGTATAGAAATAGTGCGACTTGGAGACGACTTGAGGGTCCAGCAGATGACAGTGCAAGAATTGCTGGACGCGGGCGATCGCTTCGTCAACCACTTTCACCCCCAAGAAGGCGACATCCTCGAACTAGATTTCGGCCCGTTTTACGACTATTCCCCCATAATTCGCGACCCCAAAAACATCGGCAAAGGAGTGCAATTCCTCAACCGATACCTGTCGGGCCAACTGTTTCAAAACCCCAGACAATCGCAGGAAACACTATTTAATTTCTTGGGCATTCACCGCTGCAACGGCGTACAATTACTAATTAACGATCGCATAAAATCCCAAGCACAACTTTCAGAACAAGTCAAAAAAGCCCTCACCTTTGTCAGCGAACTTTCTGAACAAGAACCCTACGAAAGATTTCGATTAGTTCTGCAAAAGATGGGTTTGGAGGCAGGTTGGGGAAATACTGCGGCCCGCGTGCGTGAAACCCTAGGACTTCTTGACGAATTAATTGATGCCCCCGAGCCGCAAACCCTAGAACAATTTATTTCTCGCATCCCGATGATTTTCAACATTGTCCTAGTTTCTCCTCACGGCTGGTTCGGCCAAGAAGGAGTTTTGGGGCGACCGGATACGGGAGGTCAGGTAGTTTATGTCCTCGATCAAGCCAAGAGTTTAGAGAAACAACTGCAAGAAGACATTCATCTTGCCGGTCTCGATAGTTTAGGCGTAAAACCTAAAGTAATTATTCTCACCAGGTTAATTCCTAACAGCGATGGTACGCGCTGCAACCAACGTTTAGAAAAAGTTTACGACACAGAAAATGCTTGGATTTTGCGGGTTCCCTTCCGGGAGTTCAATCCCAAACTGACTCAAAATTGGATTTCGAGATTCGAGATTTGGCCTTATTTGGAAACTTACGCGATCGATGCAGAAAAAGAATTGCTGGCTGAGTTTCAGGGCAAGCCAGATTTAATTGTCGGCAACTATTCGGACGGCAACTTGGTAGCGTTTTTGCTGTCTCGCAAACTCAAAGCTACTCAGTGCAATATTGCCCATGCGCTGGAAAAGTCTAAATATTTATTGAGCAATCTTTACTGGCAAGAATCCGAGGAAAAATACCATTTTGCGCTGCAATTTACGGCAGATATCATTGCCATGAATGCAGCTAATTGTATTGTCACCAGCACCTATCAAGAGATTGTCGGTCAACCCGATAGTTTTGGTCAGTACGAATCTTACAATTGTTTTACGATGCCGGATTTGTACCACGTTGTGAATGGGATTGAACTGTTCAGCCCTAAATTCAACGTCGTGCCACCGGGAGTCAACGAAAGCGTGTACTTTCCCTACACGCGGATAGAAGACCGGGTGCAAGACGATCGCGATCGGCTCAAGGAACTGCTGTTTACCCTAGAAGACCCGGAACAAGTCTTTGGAAAACTCGACGACCCGCAAAAGCGCCCTTTGTTTTCCATGGCCAGGCTCGATCGCATTAAAAACCTGACAGGCTTAGCAGAATTGTTTGGAAAAAGCCAGGAACTGCAAGAAAAATGCAACTTAATTCTAGTAGCTGGCAAGCTGCTGGTCGAAGAAACCGACGACTACGAAGAAGCAGAAGAAATTAAAAAGCTCTACGCAATTATCGACCAATACAACCTCCACGGTAAAATTCGCTGGCTGGGAGTGAGGCTTTCCAAAAGCCTGTCCGGGGAAATCTACCGGGTAATCGGCGACAGCCAAGGTATATTTGTGCAGCCAGCATTATTTGAAGCTTTCGGCTTGACAATTCTCGAAGCAATGATTACCGGCATTCCGACTTTCGGCACGCAGTTTGGCGGCCCGCTGGAAATCATTCAAGATGGGGTAAATGGGTTTTATATCAACCCGACAAACCACCCGGAAACAGCCCAAAAACTTCTAAATTTTTTATCTGAATGCGAACAAAATCCCAACTATTGGCAGGAAATTTCAGCGCGAGGGATTGACCGAGTTTACAGCACCTATACCTGGAAAATTCACACTACCAAGCTGCTGACGCTGGCCCGAACTTACGGTTTCTGGAACTACTCGTCCCAGGAAAACCGCGAAGATATGCTCCGCTACATAGAAGCGCTGTTTTATCTGATTTACAAGCCAAGAGCAAAGGCTTTATTGGCAGAACACGGAAATCGATAAAAGGCGAGTTTGGCTTTTTACGGGCGGGTCGAAGGAAAAAACTTGGGCTCTCATATCAAATCCGCCCTTCATCGGAATTATCCATCTCTCTGTTCTCTTCCTCAGCGTTCTCTGCGTACTCTGCGGTTTAATAATTCCAATGCAACCGGAATTGACATCATGGATCAACTTTGTACAAAACCCGGCCGTAAAGATTTGTGAATGACAGCAGGTTTTGTACCATAGGACTGAGGATAAAAAACGCGGTTTCTACAAAAAAATTGGCTTTGGCAACGAAACATCTCGGAAAAAACCGCATTTCGGAGAAATAGTGCGAACCGGCCCTTCATCTAACTCGTAACTTCCAACTCGCAACTCCTGACTGAGGCGGTCCTCATTGCCGAACTTCTAGAAGCAGCAGCAGATATAGCAACCGCGCCAGACGGTTAGGACGTTCTTAATGGCCCAAACCAATTCGGTCTATTACCCCTTCCCTCGGACTTCTTGTTACCCGATCGGCTTCTTCCTTCTTCCCTCAGACTTCTTGTTACCCGATCGGCTTCGTCGAAGGGCTTTATTCCTTCTTCCTTATTCCTTCTTCCTGACATCTGTTACATCCGTTAAATCCCGTACATTGATCGTTGCCGAACTTCCTTCTTCCTGACATCCGTTACATCCGTTACATCCGTGGAGCGAATCCGTTGCCGAACTTTCTTCTTCTGCTATATGTTTCAGAAAGCAGTCCGGGTAATACAATAAGATTTAGAAACTTGAAAAGAGGGAAACCTTGTCAAACTTCACTAACCGGATGAAATTTATGCGTGTGACTACTGTGACGATTTTCAGCTTGATCGCTTTGCTCGTTCCTGCGTTGACCAAAAAGGCAACTGCTGCTTTCGAGTCGAAACCCTTTGTGCAGGAACAGTACCGCAGAGACTTTACGAATCCCGCCGATCCGGGTGCGTCAGTATCGCCCGAGGGAAATTCCCAAGGAGATATGTTTAACAAGCCTTTTTACGCGGGCGAGCAGGCGCCAGTGAAAAAAGAAAAAACTATCTCGGCGGGAGCTGACGGGCCAGAAGTTGCGGCGATACAGCAGCGCTTGCAGGTGCACAGTTTCAATGTGGGGACGATCGACGGTACCTATGGAGCTCGTACCGCATCGGCTGTGAGTGCCTTTCAGCAGTCTAAGGGGTTGAAGCCAGACGGCATTGTGGACAAAGAAACTTGGACAGCTTTGGCAGCAGATCCGGCGCCTGCTTCTGAAACTGTGCAGAGCAATGCTCCAATTGTGAGCAATGCTGGTGTTCCGGCGAATCCTCCAACTGTTTTAAATAAAGGCGCTGTCGGTTCCAAGGTGAAGACGCTACAGGTGCGTTTGGACATACAGGGTTACGATCCGGGCCCGATCGACGGTATTTTTGGCGCTCGCACTGCTACGGCTGTCAAGAGCTTTCAGCAGGATAAGGGTTTAACTGCTAACGGTATGGTGGACGCAACAACCTGGAAAGTCCTGGGCCAAAAGTAAGTGACGAGTGAAAAAATACGGAAAATTGTTGTGGCTATAACTCATCATTGAACCCGGTGTCCAAAAATGACCGGGTTTCTCGATGTTGAGCGATCGAGCAATTGAGTCATCAGCCTGCGGAATTATCAGTGGGTCGCTTTCTTCAATCTAAAATCTAAAATCTAAAATCGGTTGACTGTTGACTGTTGAGTGTTGACTGTTGACGGAAAGCAGGCTGGGTAAAATCCCCCTGATCGATCACTGGGTCGCCGTATTCAATCTAAAATCTAAAATCTAAAATCTAAAATCGCTCGATCGAGCTATGTGGTCTTAAGCCTGCGGATTTATCGGTAGGTCGCCGAATTCAATCTAAAATCTAAAATCTAAAATCTAAAATCGATTGACCGATCGCTCTGTGGTGTGCTATAGTGTTTAAATCTCAAAATGCGGATATGGCGGAATTGGCAGACGCGCCAGATTTAGGTTCTGGTTCCGAGAGGAGTGAAGGTTCAAGTCCTTTTATCCGCACTTAAAATTTTTATAGTAAAATACACAACCCCAGCCTAGGGTCGGGGTTGTGTATTTTATGTGGGTTGATACTCAATCTGAGTTGAAAAGCCTTACTTTTTTTAATCGTTCTTGAGTGCTTGCTGAAAAGTTTTGATAGCATCAACACGATCGACCAGATTAATGCAGCACAACAGCAATTCAAAGTTTATCCCTCGCACTTCCTCGCTCTCAGCAATCTTTTCACAGTCCAAATCCTTCGGCTTCACTGTCAGCTAGTGCTTCTTGTGCCTGATTTCGAGAAGAGAGAATGTTTGGCGTTATTACGATCGCCACTACCAAGAAATCGATCGCCTGATTGTTGCTCATCAAGCGGATGATTGAAAGGGTGAGGCTTTATTAAGAGTGAAAATTTGGCGCTCGTTACGATCGATTGTTTGCGTAGCCTTTTTCCTCAAACAGGATATTTCCCTCATTCCAGCAATCCGGCAGGGGTTGAAACCCCTGCCTCAAAGCGAAAGTCCTCTCAAAGAGGACTAATGAGTTTTTCAGTCCTCTTTGAGAGGACTTTCCCTATTAGACAGGGAATTGATTCCCTGGCGGACTCTCGGGTGGGCCAGAAGGCTCGGTGGACTCACAGCAATCCGGCAGGGGTTTCAACCCCTGCCTCAAAGCGAAAGTCCTCTTAAAGAGGACTAGGGAATTGATTCCCTGGCGCACTGTCGGGTGGGCCAGAAGGCTCGGTGGACTCACAGCAATCCGGCAGGGGTTGAAACCCCTGCCTCAAAGCGAAAGTCCTCTCAAAGAGGACTAATGAGTTTTTCAGTCCTCTTGGAGAGGACTTTCGCTATTAGACAGGGAATTGATTCCCTGGCGGACTCTCGGGTGGGCCAGAAGGCTCGGTGGACTCACAGCTTAAGTTGTCACGCCTTGGTCACTGCCGTGTCGTGATTCCCCCCCACCCAACAAAAAGTCCTGTCACAATAAAATGAATCCTACCGAGAGACAAAGGGCATGACGCGAGAGGAAGCAGTGCGGCGAATTCACCGGGCAGCCGAGGAAAATTTGACCCAACTGGATTTGTCGGGGTTGGGGTTGGAGGAATTGCCGCCGGAGATTGGCAAGTGCACGCAGCTTGAGACGTTGGTGTTGGGGAAGTTGGAGAAAGGGGAATGGGTTGATGGTAACTTGACTCCGAAATTAATCACCAATCACTTAAGCGCACTGCCAGAGGAATTACGATCGCTCGTAAATTTGCGCTCGATCGACCTCAGCGGCAATCCATTCGGAAAAATACCAGAATTGCTGCTGGAAATTAAGCAATTAGAGAGTTTAAATTTAAACAGCATTGGTTTAAAAGAAATTCCAAAAGAGATCGGCCAACTGTCCAATCTTACAGAGCTTAATTTCCGTTACAATCAAATAATACAAATCCCAGAAGTGCTTGGCCAACTGTCGAACCTGACAGTGCTTCACCTCTTTAACAATCAGATCGCTCAAATCCCACAAGCGCTCGCTCAATTATCCAATCTGACAGAGCTTTACCTCAGCAGCAATCAGATTGCCCAAATCCCCAAAGCGCTCGCCCAGCTATCGAATCTGACAGTGCTTCACCTCTGGCACAATCAGATTACCCAAATCCCAGAAGCGCTCGCCCAACTATCGAATCTGACAGTGCTTCACCTCTGGCACAATCAGATTACCCAAATCCCAGAAGCGCTCGCCCAACTGTCGAATCTGAAAGAGCTTGTCCTCAGTCACAATCAAATAACACAAATCCCAGAGGCGCTCGGTCAACTGTCGAATCTGACAGAGCTTGTCCTCAATCACAATCAAATAACACAAATCCCAGAGGCGCTCGGTCAACTGTCGAATCTGACAGAGCTTAACCTCAGTCACAATCAAATAACACAAATTCCAGAGGCGCTCGGCAAACTCTCGAATCTGACACAACTTGTCCTCCATAACAATCAGATCGCCGAAATTCCAGAAGCGCTCGGCAAACTATCCAATCTGACACAGCTTTACCTCCGCAGCAATCAGATTGCCCAACTCCCAGATGCGATCGGTCAACTATCTCATCTGACACAGCTTTACCTCTTTAACAATCAGATCGCCCAAATATCAGATGCGATCTGCCAACTGTCCAATTTGACACACCTTGACTTCAGAAGCAATCAGATCGCCCAAATCCCAGAGGCGATCTGCCAACTGTCCAATCTGACACACCTTGATCTTAGAAGAAATCAGATTACCCAAATCCCAGAGGCGATCTGCCAACTGTCCAATCTGACACACCTTGACCTGATTAACAATCAGATTACATCTATCCCAGAAGCCATCCGTAGCATGGAAAAGCTGGAAAAACTGGATTTGCGAGGTAATCCGATACCAATTCCCCTGGAAATATTGGGCGGAAAACAATCATCTCAACCTGGCGATTTGCGTGCCATTCTCGATTTCTACTTCCAAACCCGCGACCCCGACGCTACCGAAGAACTCAACGAAGCCAAACTTTTGATTGTCGGCGAAGGCGGATCGGGAAAAACTACCCTAGCAAACAAACTCCTCAACCCCGACTACGAACTCAAAGAACAAGAACCCAGCACCGAAGGCATCGATGTCATCCGCTGGGAATTCACACAAGCCAACGGCAAACCATTCCGCGTCCACATCTGGGACTTCGGCGGACAGGAAATATACCACGCCACGCACCAATTTTTCCTCACCGAACGTTCCCTCTATATCCTCCTCGTCGATAACCGCCGCGAAAACCCCAACCTCTGCTACTGGTTGAACATCATCGAACTCCTCAGCAACAGCAGTCCCGTCTTCCTCGTCCAGAACGAAAAACAAGACCGCCGCTGCGAAATCAACTTTTTCCAACTGCGCGGTGACTTTGAAAACCTAGAAAAACGCCTCACCACCAACCTCGCCGACAATCGCGGACTCGAAACCCTCCAGCGCGCCCTACAACACCGCATCACCACCCTCGATCACATCAGTACCGGAATCCCCAAACGCTCGGCAAACGTCCGCCACGTCCTGGAAAACTACGCCCGACGCAAAACCCACATCGAAGTCTCTGAGTTCTACGACATCTGCGCCACCCACGGCTTCGACAAATCCGACAAACAGGCCATGCTGAGTCTGAGCAAGTATTTGCACGACTTGGGTATTATCCTCCACTTCCAAACAAATGCTGACAAAAAAAAATCTATCCTCTTCAACTGGGTCATCCTGCGTCCCGAATGGGCAACCAACGCCGTCTACAAAGTCACCGATAACGAACAAGTCATCGCCAATTGTGGATACTTCACCGACGAAAACCTCAGCGAAATCTGGATCGATAGACAATACCAAGGCCTCCACGATGAGCTACTTGAGCTCATGGAAAACTTCAAAATTTGCTACCGAATCCCCGGCCCACGGGGACACTACATCGCCCCGCAACTGCTCCCCCGGGAAGCACCAGACTACGACTGGGACGACACCGACAACCTGATTGTGCGCTACGAATATAAGTTGTTTATGCCCAAAGGCATCATCACCAGGCTGATTGTAGAGATGCACGGCTTGATTTGCCGCCCGAATTTCGCTCCCTCTTCAGGTGCCGCTAGTGGGGATATTGTCTGGCGTGAGGGCGTTCTCCTCGCCGACAACTACGCCAAAGCCGAAGTCATCGAGAATTATGATCAACGAAAAATCAGCATCCGCGTATCTGGAACCCAGAAAAACTATCTCCTAAATAGGATTCGTCACAAACTCTGGGAAATTCATGATGATTACGATAAGCGCCTCAAATACGAAGAATTAATTCCCTGCAATTGTTCCCAATGCAAAGGTAGCCAAAATCCCTATTCCTATGACTTTGAGGCTTTGCGCGACCGTTTGGCAAATCGCAAGTACACAGTGGAATGTGGCAAACCGCCATCCTATGAAGAGGTCCAGGTGCGGCGCTTAATCGAGGATTTTCCCGACTATTCCCAAGAGAAAGTGCCTGGAATGGAGCGATCGGATGCGGTAGATTATTCTAGAGAGCATCCCAGTTTTCCCCAAAACCTTTCCTTAACCTTTATTAAGAAAATGACTCAAGATTATTCCCAAAAAAACCACTTTGAAGGCTCACAAATCGGCAGCTTCGCTAAGGAAGTAACAGACAGCGCCCTAGAAGTTAGCAACAATACATTCAATCAAACCAATAACGCCAATACCGCCGAACTTCTGAAACTGATTTCATCGATGCGTGAAACCGCGGCACAATTCCCCGAAGACGAACGCGAAGAAGTGTTGATGGAAATTGGCAACGTGGAAGAACAACTAAACAAACCCGAAGAAAAGCGCAATCTGAAACTCATTGCGAAAAAATTGGGGGCTATTTTAGCGATCGCGGGGACTATTGCTTCTCCGATCGCAAACATGGCAGATTTTACCAACAATGTCACCGATTTAGCTCAAAAAGTCGGTGTCGAAATCCCGATTCACTGGGTACAGTAAATAAAAAAACAGAATACTTATATACCCAACTTCTTTAGCAAGTCTGGACACGGCAATGCCGTTTCCCTACCCGAAAATAATCGATAGCCCTCGATGAGAGATGTAACCATCGCCCGATTAATTTTCGGGAAACGGCCTGGCGCGGTGTCTTGACTGTGGGTAATACAGCAGATTCCACGTTGATAAATTACACCCGTCAAGCGCAAGCTGTAGGGAAACGGCACTGCCGTGTCCTCTATCGAAAGCTATGTACCTCACTTACCTAAAAAATGCTGTATCAATTCCGATGCCACCGGAATTGATATTACGCATGGGAGCGCAGAAACCGAGTTTTTGCCCTGAAGACGCCATGCAGGCCTTTAACGGCGCAAAAAACCCGGTTATGAAGGTTTTTATCCGTAACTCCTACTTGTGTAGAAGCGATTTCGATCGCCGATTTTTATCTTAACTTTTTGAGTTTCTTCAAGTGCGATCGCCTCAAATTTTCCACCAACCGCCGCAACTGACTCAAATTACCCGCTTCGCCGCCATACTTCCAGCGCACGTAAGCTTGCGAAACCTCATCAATCACCTCAGCTTCATCAGTGGGATGATTCCCGCGCATAGCCTCAGCATACTCCAAAGGCGTTTGAGCTTTCTGCTTGGCAAAACCCCTACTCGCCAAATCCTTCAGCATTTCCTGATAAACCCCCTCCACCGGCGGCAACTTCGCCAGCCAGCGGCGGAGGCGCCACTTGCGCCAGACTTGCCAAATTAACCAGCCAATAAAACCAAAGGCGATCGCAGCAATCAAACCAGTAAATAACCCCACCCAACCCTTAGCAAACTGTCCCAGAAACCAGCCCACAATCAAACTTATCCAGCTAATTAGAAAACCTATAACTGAATCGAGCCCGCTTCTGACAGGAGTCGGTAACCAACCCGCGATCCACTTCCAAAACGATTCCAGCGCACTAAAAGTCTGGTTGTCTTCCACCGAAGCCGGAATCAGCGGATAACCGGGAATCGGATTAAAAGCAAACCAGCCATTATTGGGAAAATATACCTCCGTCATCAAAAAAGCGTCGGTATTTTTCACAACATAGTAACCTGTAAACGGGTTGAATTCTCCCGTATCGAAACCGCCCACCAGCCGCGCCGGAATCCCGATCGACCTCAGCATAATTGTCAATACCGTCGAAAAGTGGTCGGGATATCCACCTGTAACTTTTTTGACCGCCTGGGTGTTTTTGTAGCCAAACAGAAAAGCCTGGACTAAATCTTCACCTTCTTCTAAGTAAGGCAAAGCTTTTTCTATTTTGTAATTCGGATTTTGCTTTAAATATTGGGCCAAATACAAAGCTTTTTCGTAGGGAGAATCGATCGGTCTGTCCGACTGAGATACTCTAGTTCTTGCCGCCAAGATTTCTTCAGTTTTTTCTCGCACCTTCTGGGCAATTTCCGGCGGCACCTCCAAATAGAAGTTGCGAATATTTTTCGGGTACTTAGTACCAGCTTTTCCCAACAAAGAGCGATCGCGAAAAGGCACATTAGAAATCACCGTATAAGTCACCCCGTCCCCCAATTCCGTAGGCGCTCGCAAACCCCCCTCCGCATCAATTGCCACCTCTGGACTCGGAAAATAAAGCTCCTTCGGCTTGTTTAAAGCCGGAATCAAATTCGGCATTGGAGCAACAATATTATAAGTTTGAATCACCTCTTGAGTCCGAGGCGCATTGGGAAAAGGATTCAGATAAAATTGATAAGACCACCTAGGTCGGGTCAGCTTTTGAGCTTGTTCGTTGCGAGAAATTTCCCAACCCTGACCGGTGTATTTATCAAAGCCCAACACCCGCCAAAAACCCGCAGCCTGCGATCGCACCCGCATCACCACTTGAGGTTTCATTTCCCCCCGCAAATTTTGATTGATGCGCTGGTTGAAACCGTAATAAAAAGTAGGGTCCACCTCTCCTGGCCCTTTGTCTGGGTTTCTCCCCCTTCCTCCGCCAGTTCCTTTTTCATTTCCCCCTCTCACATACCCCGGATTCAGAATGCTGCGGGAGTCAAACTCCCCCTGATATTCAATAGGAGCACTCACCGGAAAAGTCCGCAACTGATAGCCAGGGAGGCGCGGCAAAAACGCAAAAATAGTCAGCCCCAACCCGACAGTTATCAGCAGCAGAAAACCAAAATACTTAGGAGACAAAGTAGCCCTAAATAACGACCAGTTCTTGTTTTTCTCTTTACCTTCTACCGAATACTTTCTATCTTCTACCTTTGAGAGTCCCAAGCGCGATCGATAATCCAACACCAAAGTCGGAAGCACTAAAGCCAAAAACACCAACAGCAGCGGCCCAAAAGTCAAGGTTTGACTGAGAGTCGCTGCTACGCTCAACAGAATCAGCCCGATGACTATCGAATAGCCCAAATCCTTGCGGCGGGGCAAATCGAAGCTGTGCAGCACTTGAAGTTGGATTAACAGTTGCGCCAAAACTAACCGCGTATCATTCAATTCTCCCACTAAGCGACTAAAAAAACCGAACAGTGCCACCAGCATTCCAATAGCTATGCAGAACTTAGCAGCTACATTGCGATCGCGGCGGCGGTACCAACTCCAAGTTGCTCCCACAATACTAACAGGCACAGCCCACAGGTTCAGGGGTTCTTCAGCAGCAACGTCAGTAGCTACAATTCCCACAATTACCAACAACTGAACTAGGATTCGCAGCAGTAAAGAATCCTCAACCACCGGCGGAGGCATCGCCTCGATCTGCTGCCACAGTTTACCCAAAACAGGTACATTTCGCAGGTTATCAGTTGTCATGTGCACCCATCCAACGATTTTAGATTTTAGATTTTAGATTTTAGATTTTACCCACAGATAAATCTGGGTTCTCACTAATATCTAAATCTTCTTTCCCTGTCAAACAATTTTAGATTTTAGATTTTAGATTTTATCCACAGATAAATCTGGGTTTTCACTAATATCTAAATCTTCTTTCCCTGTCAAACAATTTTAGATTTTAGATTTTAGATTTTAGATTTTATCCACAGATAAATCTGGGTTTTCACTAATATCTAAATCTTCTTTTCCTGTCAAACGATTTTAGATTTTATCCACAGATAAATCTGGGTTTTCACTAATATCTAAATCTTCTTTTCCTGTCAAACGATTTTAGATTTTAGATTTTAGATTTTATCCACAGATAAATCTGGGTTTTCACTAATATCTAAATCTTCTTTCTCTGTCAAACGATTTTAGATTTTAGATTTTAGATTTTATCCACAGATAAATCTGGGTTTTCACTAATATCTAAATCTT